>JAADDU010000137.1 GCA_013153755.1 Campylobacterota bacterium
AGAGTTTTTAGATACATATAAAACAATACTAAAATGATAACACCACAAAGTGCAAAAATACTAAGATATAAATTCATAAAAAAATTATACTCTATATTTGTAATCTTTTAAAAAAAGATGGCAAATTGACATATAACTCATTTTGAAGGTGTATACAACATCTCAAATCTACACAATTTAAGCTTAAAGTGTTTTAAATATATATAACTTCAATAAAAAACAGGTTTCATTTAGATATAATTCGCGTTATATTTCTAGGAGAAGGTGCCTTATTTAAAAAGTAAGCTTGTATCATCTCCTTAACAAAGGTAAATGATGCAAGAAAATGCACAACAACAACAAGAAGAAAATCTCATAACTTTTGATGATTTAGGTTTAAATAAAGATATACTAAGAAGTGTTAAGTCGGCTGGTTTTACTGTACCGAGTCCTATTCAAGCAGCAGCTATCCCACTTATACTACAAGGTAGAGATATCGTAGGTCAAGCTCATACAGGTACTGGTAAAACAGCAGCATTTGGTCTTCCAGCACTAAATAATATAGATGTAAGAAATGGTGTTGAGATATTAGTTATAACACCAACTCGTGAACTAGCTACTCAAGTTAGTGATGAACTTTATAAGTATGGTAGAAATATTAATGCTAGAACAGTAACAGTATATGGTGGAAGTTCTTACAAAAGACAAATCGACCTCATAGAAAGAGGTGCAAGTATAGTTGTTGCAACTCCAGGTCGTCTTTTAGATATACTTAAAAAAGATATGCTTAAAAACTTTACACCAAGTATAGTAGTACTTGATGAAGCTGATGAGATGCTTGATATGGGATTTTTGGATGATATTAATGAGATATTTTCATACCTTCCTACTTCTAGACAAACATTACTTTTCTCAGCAACTATGCCAAAACCTATCAAGCTTTTAGCTGAGAGAATCCTAGATAATCCAGAATTTATCTCTATAACAAAAGGTGAGACTACAAATTCAGATATAGAACAACTTTACTATGTGATAGATGAGCATGAGAGAGATGATGCTATCATCAGACTTATGGATAGTGAAACAACTAAAAAATCTGTTGTATTTTGTAGAACAAAAAGTGAAGTTGACAGACTTAGCAATGTTTTAAGTAATGCAGGATATCTTGCAAACGGACTTCATGGTGATATGGAGCAAAGACAAAGAGAAACTGTTATAAAGGGATTTAAAAACAACTCTGTAAAAGTTCTTGTTGCTACTGATGTTGCAGCTCGTGGTATACATGTAAACAACATAAGCCATGTTTTTAACTACCATATCCCATTTGACCCTGAGAGTTATGTTCACCGTATCGGTAGGACTGGTCGTGCTGGTACTAAAGGTAAAGCTATAACACTTTTAACTCCATTAGAGTTTAAAGAGCTACAGCGCATAAAAACA
Source organism: Campylobacterota bacterium (assembly GCA_013153755.1). The sequence goes on from JAADDU010000137.1 coordinate 1,420, forward strand.
AAAGTTGGAACTTCAATGAACCATGCTTATGTTCCAAGTAAAAATGATTTAAGAGATTCAACTCTTACAAGCATGGTAAAAACTATAGAAGATCAGCATATATATGATGAAGCTCACAAAGTTCTTGATAGATTAAAAGAGGATATAGATGAAGAGACTATCATGTTTAAACTTATATCTATGATCTTAGATAAACAAGATATAAAAGGTCCAAACAATATTGGAATACCTGCTGATAAGATGGAAGCTATCTTAGAAAGAGCAAGTAAAAGAAGAGATACTAGAGGTCGTGGTGGAAGAAGTAGAAACCGTGGTGGCAGTAGTAGAAGTGGTAATGGTGGTGGATACCGTGGAAACAGAAGTAACTCTTCTAGTGGTTCAAGAAATCGTGATGGTTACAGAGGTAGAAATCGTTCAAGTTCAAATAGATAACTACTAAAAACTACTTTATAGTAGTTTTTGAACTCTTATAAGTGTAGAAAGGAGTATAGCTTCTTTATCTACATTTGAGCTTTTCATTTTCATCTCACTATCTAGTAACAGTGAATGAAGCTTATAGTATGTCTTTGGTTTAAACTTTAATGATAGTTCAGATTTATTTTTTATGATATATGCAGGGGGTTTGTACCCTAAAACTTCTATAGCATCTACAACACCATTTACTCTTATATAGATATTAAACATATATAATTCTGTAAAATATGCTGTAAGAGAAGTAAGAATTCTAATCTCATCTTCTCCATGTTCTAAAATGTTTGTTAAATCATGAGTAAAATCTTTTTTTGATATTACTGTTTTTATAAGGTCTTGTATACTTATATCAGCTAAACCAGATACTAAGTTATCTATATCTTTGGTGGTTATTTCTTTATCAAATATTTTAAATTTTTCTATCTCGTTATATGCGAGGGATATATCTAAATTATGTATATTTAATAGGTGTGATATAGCATAATTGTCTATATTTACATTTTTCTCTTTTGCAACTTGAGAAATGATACTTATAGATTCATGTTGATTTGGATGAAAGAATCTCACGACCATTGTACTTACTTTTGCTAAGAAGCTTTTTGCATTGTAAGTTTTATGGTCATTTCCATAGTAAGCATAAACAAAAATATTATCTTTATTTTTTTCACACAATTCTATGAAAATATCTAACTCCTTTTTAGGAACTTTTTTTTCACTTTTAATGATGAGTATATTTTGACCACCAAATAAAGAAGATTGTGATAGATGAGCTTTTGCACTTTTAAAATCATATTCATCATGATAAAAAGTTAAAGTAGATGCATCATCTATATTTGTAAGTATTTTAGTATATCTATCTATAAGAAATAAACTCTCTCCAAAAAGAACAAAACTGTTTGAGATGGTTTTGTTTTTTATATGGTTATCAAAGATATTTTTATACATTTATTTCCTCAACAACATGAGCGTATATTTTTGCTTTTGCTATATCTACTTTATCTATGCATATTGTTATGTTTTGAAATAAAATCAAATCATGTGTAGAACTCAGATAAACTTTAGCACCTTTTATCTCATCATCTATCTCAGCTCTAAATTCAGGTTCTGTAGCATATACACGAGCTTTAAATTTTTGATTTATATTGGTGTTTGCCCATCTAGCAAATTTTCTCATCTCAAACTCTATTTCGATTCTACTAGCTTCTCTCTCTTTTTCACTAATGGTCATAGTTAGTGCTTCTATATTTCTAAGTACATAGGAACCTTCTTGGGTATCACCTTTATTTATCGCTTTTAGTAATCTATGAACTATAAGGTCTGAATACCTTCGTATAGGTGATGTAAAGTGTGTATATGCCTCAAAACCAAGCCCAAAGTGTCCAGAATTTAGTGGTGCATATCTAGCTTGCATTTGAGAGCGAATAATAAGAGTGTCTACTTCTGATTCTAATCCCATATCTTTAGCTTGTCTTTGTATATCTGTTATGGTTTCTTTGATAGTCGTTTTTATGTCTATGTTCATCCCAATACCAGCTAACTCTTGGTATAACATTTGGAGTTTCGTTTGCGATGGTGATTCATGTATACGAAAGATACCTCTTGTGTATTTAGATGCAGCTTCTTTATTTGCTAAAAGCATGCAGTCCTCTATAAGTGCATGAGATGGTGTTTCTTGTGCATAAGTAGTTGAAGTGATATTTGAATCTTTATCTATATGCATCTCTAACTCTTTAGAACGAAAATCGTAACCTACCTTAATTCTCTTTTGTTTTAGTGCATCTGTAATGGGTTTTAATTTGTCTATCCATTTAAAGATGGTTTTTTCAGAGTTATTTTTAGCTTTTAGGTTACCTTCAAAATATGCATCTATCTCTTCATAGTTAAATCTTCTTTGTGAGTGAATAATGGCTTCGTATACTTTTGATTCCTTAACCTCTAGTGTGTCTAAATCAAGTTTCATCTCAAAAACATAGGAGAGCCTATCTACATGAGGTTGGAGAGAACATAATGTTTCACTAAGCTCTCTAGGTAGCATAGGGATGGAACGGTGTGGCAAATAAATACTGAAACTTCTATATATGGCTTCGTTATCTATGGCACCAAAGGGGGTTACATATTCGCTAACATCTGCAATAGCCACAAAAAGAGTTGAATTATCATCATCCCAATATATCGCATCATCAAAATCTTTTGCAGTAATTGGGTCTATGGTACAAAAAGGTAATTTTCGTAAATCAACTCTATCTTTATATTTAGATACAGTGACCTCTTTAAAAGAAGTGGCAATTTTTAAAACCTCCTCTTCAAATTCATCATGCTTGTTAAACTGTGCAAGAACTATATGCTCATCTACCAATGGGTCTTTTAAATTTCCCAGTTTTTGCATGATTGAGTTTGTTTGGTTGTTTACTTTAAAAACATCACCAACTTCATAAGTATCCAATACATCTTGGGTTAGCTCAACGCCTATGGGATAGTCAGTTTTTAAATCAACCATAGATTTTTTAGTATCTTTTAGTAGTATATATGCAACACTATAACTCTCGGCTCTACCAACTATCTCAGCTATTTTAGCACTTGGAGTTCCCCTTTTTCCAAGTAATCTTTGAGCTATTATTAGATCACCTTCTTTTGCATCTTGTAAATTATTTTCAGAGATAAAAAGGTCTTTTATATTTTCCCCAATAACATGAAGATATGCAGACCCTTTTTGGATGACACCGAGTGTTCCTGCTCTGTATTTTGAGTTAAAAATATAAATATTGTCTTTTTTAGATATATATTTTTTTGCTAAAAATTCTGTGATATATTTGTTTTGTTCTGGTGTGATATCTTGCTCACTCAAACCAAGAGTGAGCCCAATTAGTAGTGATCTCAAGTTTAAATTATCTAGCGTTTTCTAGTGCTTTATCGAAACTATCCATATCAAGATTATAATTATTTATAAGTTCTTTAGCTTCTTCTATACTTTTATCTGTTATTTGACCTGTTATTGGTACTGCTACTCGAACAACATGTAATATTTGTGCAGCTTTTTTGTCTTTTTCATCTGCTCTATTAGGATTTTGGCAATTTGCTATAACATCCACAAGACCATCTTCAAATCTCCAATGCTTAAAGATAGTTGCACTTATCTCTGGAGTATCTGTTCCAAAGAGTTTTCTCTCAGCATCCTCAACACTTTCAAAATCATTAAGAGCCTCTTTAAATTTATCTTGAGAACCATCAGCAATAATTTGTTGAGCAATTAAAACTTTTCCAATCTCTACAAGAAAGGCAGCTGGAGATAGAATACCTAAGAGTTTATTTTCTTTTCTTAAGCACCATGCTGTCATAAGACCATGTTGCTTTTTAGAAAGGTTAGAAAACATATCATTATTTATTCCATAAGGGGATAAATCTAGGGCAAAACTTTTTTTAACTATACTAGCTAGTGCAAAACCACGGACTGTACCCATACCAAAAAGTCCAACTGCTTGGCTAATAGCATTGATCTCACGAGAGAAACCATATAAAGGTGAATTTGCAGCTTTTAGTATATCTGCTGTTAAAAGAGGATCTTTTTCTAGGATTTTAACCATATCATTAAAACCACTATCTGGATCTTGATAAACTGCTTCTATCTGCATAGCAGATTCTGGAAGAGGTGGAAGTTGTTTAATTTTTTTTAGTATATCTTCATTCATAACATTCTCTTTTGTATTTAAGTTAGTTCTATAATTATAGTATATACAAATAAATTAATACTGAATATTTACAAAAAACTGTTATTATTTTTAAAATAAAATTTCATATAGAGGAAAATACAGATGCAAAGAGATGCAATGCTTACACAACTAGGTTATGCACCAAATACTGCTTTACTAAATCAGTTAGAAAAGATAGAGAATAATACTACTGGTTATGAAAAGATTCAAAAACATATAATGGATTTACATGACCATTTAAAAGTTGATGGTTCGTTTATAGCATTATCAAATTCAGAAAATTATTTTAAAATCAAGGTTGATGCACCTAGCCCAGAATTAGCACAAGAAGCACATGAAAAAGTAAAACATTTTAGTGATAAATTTAAAGTAAAATTAAATAAACTTAAAAATAAAGATACATACTATATATTAGGTTTTGAACATTAAAGAACCTATGAGCCTAGAGGGGTATGACCTCTTAGTAGAGGAATTTAAATATCTACTAGAGGTGCAAAAACCTCAAGTTGCACAAGAAAAATTAGTAGCTGCTGCACAAGGCGATAGAAGTGAAAATGCTGATTATCATGCTGCAAAAGAGAAACTTCGTTTTATAGATAAAAGACTTTTTTATCTAAATTCTATGATACAAAAAGCACAAGTTATAGACCCCTTAAGCTATAAACACACTAAAGTTAGTTTTGGTAGTACAGTAAAAGTACTAAACCTAGATACCGATGAAGAAGAGACATATACTTTATGTGGTGTAATGGAGAGTGAACCTGAAAATTCTCTCATTTCTATACATTCTCCTATTGCAAAAGCTATGCTTGGAAAAAGTGTTGATGATGAGTTTAAAATCAAACTTCCAAAAATAACAAAAGAGTATGAAATTATAGATATTACATATAAAAATATCTTTTCTTTAAAAAAGAATATCCGTACAAAAAAAGATTTTGCATTTCATTAAAATAACTCTAACAACTTTTTAGATATAATCCACACTTAAAAACCAAATTTTAGGATTCCATCGTGAGCCAACAATTACCAGATATAGATACACAATTAGCAAATCATAAGTTATCTCAAGAAGATTACACACATATTAAGCAGATTTTAGGTCGTGAGCCAAATCTAGTTGAGTTGGGTATTTTCTCAGCTATGTGGAGTGAGCATTGTTCTTACAAATCATCAAAAATTCATCTTAACGGTTTTCCAACCAAAGCACCATGGGTTATACAAGGTCCAGGGGAAAATGCTGGTGTTATAGATATAGGTGATGGATATGCGGCTGTATTTAAGATGGAGTCACACAACCACCCGAGTTTTATAGAGCCTTATCAAGGTGCTGCTACTGGTGTTGGTGGGATTATGAGAGATGTATTTACAATGGGTGCTAGACCTGTTGCAAACCTAAATGCACTTAGATTTGGTAATGTACTGAATGATGATAAAACTTCAGCACATCAGAGATATTTGGTTCGTGGTGTAACTGAGGGGATTGGTGGTTATGGTAACTGTATGGGTGTTCCTACCATAGGTGGAGAGACTAGCTTTGATGAGTGTTACAACGGCAACATCCTTGTAAATGCTTTTACTCTAGGTATCGCAAAAAGTGATGAGATTTTTTACGGTAAAGCAGAAGGAACTGGAAACCCTGTTATGTATGTGGGTGCAAAAACTGGTCGTGATGGTTTAGGTGGTGCTGTTATGAGTAGTGATAGCTTTACTGAGGAGAGCAAATCTCTTCGTCCAACTGTTCAAGTGGGTGACCCTTTTACTGAAAAACTTTTGCTTGAAGCTTGTTTGGAGCTTTTTAAAACTGACCATGTTATCGGTATCCAAGATATGGGAGCTGCTGGGCTTACAAGTTCATCTTTTGAGATGGCTGGTCGTTCAGGCTCTGGTATGATTATGCATCTAGATAAAGTTCCTGCTCGTGAAGAGGGGATGACACCTTATGACTTTATGCTTAGTGAATCACAAGAGCGTATGCTTTTATGTGCTAAAAAAGGTAGTGAACAAGCGATTATCGATATCTTTGAGAAATGGGACTTAGATGCAGCGGTTGTAGGAGAGGTTACAGATACAGGTATGATGGAACTTTATTGGCATGGGGAAAAATGTGCGGAGGTTCCAGTTGACCCAGTTAGTGAGGAAGCTCCTGTTTTAAACCGCCCTATGAGTAAACCTGCATATTTGGCTGATTTGGCATCTGTAAGCATAGATGATTTTGATAAAGTGAGTAACCAAGAAGCATTTGAAACACTTACTAAGTCTATGGAAGTGGTAGATAAATCGTGGATATATACTCAGTATGACTCTATGGTACAAACAAACACTATCAAAAACGGTGGTATGTTGGATGCATCTGTAATCCGTGTAAAAGAGAATGGTAAAGCTCTTGCTATGAGTGCTGATTGTAATGTTCGTTACTGTTACATAGACCCAAAAGGTGGTGGAGCAGCAGCAACCATAGAAGCTGGTAGAAATGTAGCTATGAGTGGTGCTAGACCTTTAGCTATAACTGACTGTCTAAATTTTGGTAACCCAGAAAACCCAGAAGTTATGTGGCAGTTTGGTCAAGCTTGTGAGGGTATAAAAGAGGCATGTGCAGAGCTTAGTACACCTGTCATAGGTGGAAATGTTTCACTTTATAACGAAACAAACGGTGTGAGTGTTTTTCCAACACCTTCTATCGCAACAGTTGGTGTAAATGATGATGAGAACAATGTTTTAATGTCATCTTTTCAAACTGAGGGTAATGTTTTATATCTAGTTGGTGAGAGTAAAAGTGAGTTTGGTGGTTCTTTATATATGAAAGAGATTTGCCATACAGTAGCAGGAACTCTTCCAAAGATAGACTACAAAAAAGAGTTGGCTCTTTGGGATTTGGTTATAGAGGGTAACAAAAAACACTTGCTAGAGTGTGCAAAAGATGCATCTAGTGGTGGTGTAGCTATCGCTCTTGCTAAGATGAGTGCAACTTCTGGACTTGGGTGTGATGTTAAGATGGGTGTAGAAGATAGCAGAGATATATTTGCCGAGTCTATGAGTCGTGCTATCATCGAAGTAAAACCAGAAAACTGTGAAGCTTTTGAAGCTATGCTAAACGGTCTTGCTTGTGAGAAGATAGGAACTGTAGGTGGTAATGGTATTAAGATTAATGATGTATTTATGAGTTTAGATGCACTGCAAGATAGCTACTACAATACATTTAAAAGAGTTATAGAGAGAGACTTATAATCTCTCTTGAATTTTTAAAGTATAACTTTTAAAAATATTATTTAACAACTTATTTACTTTAGAGATAAAGTACATCAAAGCAAAAAAAGACTAGAATGGCTATGAATTTTATTTTAAGGAAATTAAATGAGTAAATTAGATGAGAAGATAGAGTTATATAATTCTAAAATCAAAGATATGGATGCTGGTTATGATGCAGACTTATTGGCAAAAGTTACTAAAGGTTTAGGACCATCAATCTATAATAAAGATGCTGAAACTATTGCTTGTTCAGATGCAAGTGAATTAGACAGAGTAAGAGAATCATTTTTAAAGAAAAAGTTATCATTAACAGATAGTGATGATGATTTAAATGCATCTATTAAAGAAGTATGTCAAAAGATGGGAACTTCTAATAAAAGTAAATATAGAGCAATCTTTTACTACTTTTTAGCAGTAAAATACAACAAACAAAGCGTATATGCTTAAAATGAGCATCTTACCTTCTTAGGTAAGATGTCTTTTAGTTTCTATCTAATGCATTTAAATCTTTAAATGCTTCTATCACTCTATCTACTAAACTAACTTGTCCTGCGCGAAGCCATTTTCTAGGGTCATAGTATTTTTTATTTGGTTTATCTTCCCCATCAGGATTTCCTATTTGACTTTGTAAATAATCATGATATTTTATTTCATATTCACGAACACCATTCCATGTAGCCCATTGTGTGTCAGTATCTATATTCATTTTTATAACACCATATCCAATAGCTTCAGAAATTTCTGATGGAAGTGAACCTGAACCACCATGAAAAACAAAGTTAACTGGTTTCGTCTCAGTTTTATGTTTCTCTTTTATAAATTTTTGAGAGTTATCAAGAATTTTTGGTGTTAAAGATACATTTCCTGGTTTGTAAACGCCATGAACATTTCCAAATGAAGCAGCTATTGTAAAGTGTGGAGAAACCTCTCCTAAAACCTCATAAGCAAGACATACATCTTCTGGTTGGGTATATAAAAGAGAATTATCCATGTCTGTATTATCTACACCATCTTCTTCTCCTCCCGTACATCCAAGCTCTATCTCTATACTCATACCTATCTTACTCATACGCTCTAGATAGGTTTTACAAGTTGAGATGTTTTCTTCTAATGGCTCTTCAGAAAGGTCTAACATATGGGAAGAAAAAAGAGGTCTACCTGTGTGGTTAAAGTGTTTTTCCCCAGCATCTAGTAGTGCATCTATCCAAGGAAGTAGTTTTTTAGCTGCATGGTCTGTATGAAGTATAACAGCTACACCATAAGCTTTTGCCATAAGATGTATGTGCTTTGCACCAGAAATAGCACCTATGATAGCAGCTTTTTCATTTTCGTTACTTAAGCCTTTTCCTGCATAGTAAGATGCTCCCCCATTGCTAAACTGTAAAATAACTGGAGAATTTACTTTTGCAGCAGCTTCTAATACAGCATTGACAGAGTCTGTATTGACAACATTTACAGCAGGTATGGCAAAACCTACTTTTTTTGCTAGGTCATAAACCTTTTGTACATCATCTCCAAATAAAACACCTGGTTTTACTATATCTAATACACCTTTATCCATCGCTTGTCCTCATTTTTTATGGTCTTTTGCTTATTATATTATATCCATCATTTAAAATAACTTTGTTGTAAACTTTTTATGTTAAAATGGCTTAAAAACTTAAAGATTGTGTTTGATGATAAATAAAAATGGCTGGGTTAGTGATATAATCTTGATAGATATAATCGACTTTTCCAAACTTAATGCTACAAATCAACTTGAAATTATTACTTTTGTTACCAAAAGCTATACGAAAATGATAAAGAAGATGTTAAAAAATTCAAATATGCTTTTAAAAAATTTGATTTTGAGTTATATATCTACTGGCGATGGATTTTATTGTATTTTAAATCCAAAGTTAAAGGGATATGGTGTTATTTTAGGTTTAGGTTTTAACCATCTCTCTCAGCAAATTGCTAAGAAATTTCCTTATTTTAAAGGTTTAAGAATTGCTATTCATACAGGTAAAATATATGAATTTGTTGATATCCTTGGACATAAAAATTATATAGGAGATGGTTTAAATGATTGTAGTAGATACTTAGAATTTAAAAATTACAGAACTAACACTATAGTAGTTTCAGAAGTAGCTTATGATAATCTAAGAAATTTTTTAAATAGACATACAAACTTTAATAAACTTTTAATAGATATGGAGTTTAAATATACTGCACCATATTCTTTTAAAGATAAACATTCAAAAGAGAAAGAGGCTCGTTTAATTTGGCTCAAAAAAGCTGGAATTATAACTCCACCTCATACAAATTTTAATTCAATGCTAAGGAGCAAATAATAAAATGAAATTTACTATAGATGATTATTCAAAACATTTTAAAATGTCAAAAGAGATGATACATTCAAAACTAAAAGCAAAAAAACTAAATTATGTTGTAGAAGACTCAATAGTACATATCGTTGTAGAAGATAAAAAAGCTACATTAGATAAGGATAAAAAGTCATTAAATAAACCTAAAACAACAGTTGCTACAGTTATAGCTTTATATCAAAGAGAAAATATACAACTAAAAGAAAAGATTATGCAACTTGAGTTAAAGATAGATAAACTTATAGATGATAAAGAGCAAATGCTTCGTGATGAGAGAGATAAGATAGAAGAGTTGTATAGCAAAAAGGATGCACAACTAAAAAGTATACTAGAACTTATGAATACAAAGATGATAAGAGAAAATAAAGATGAAACTATACATGAAGTTCAGACATTAGAATCAAAAGA
>JAADDU010000128.1 GCA_013153755.1 Campylobacterota bacterium
AACAACACAAAACAAAAAGTATTTAGAAGATGCTAAGAATAAGGGTGCACATTCAATCGTTGATATAGTAGATATTGCCCCAATGTTTGGATTAGATCAGATTAAAATTGTTGGGATAACAGGAACAAATGGTAAAACAACTACAGCTTCAGCCATATACTCCTTTTTGCTTGATTTAGATTATAAAGTAGCAATGCAAGGTACTAGAGGGCTCTTTATGAATGATAAAACTGTAGAGGGGAAAACATTAACTACACCATCCGTTTTAAATACTTATAAGCATATATATCAAGCTGTTGCTGAAGGTTGTGAATATTTTATCATGGAGGTTAGTTCTCATGCTATTGTCCAAAAAAGAGTTGAAGGAATTAACTTTGAGTTGAAAATTCTTACTAATATTACACAAGATCATTTAGACTATCATAAAACTTTAGGGGAGTATATAGCAGTAAAAAATAGTTTCTTTGATGATGATTGTAAAAAACTGATTAATAGAGATGAACCAAAAGCAGCATTTAATATGACAAAAGCTTATAGTTATGCAATAGAGAATCCAGCAACATATAGACTTATGGCATATTCTTTAAACAATGCAACTAGTGGAATTATTCAACATTTTCAAGAGGTTATTCCTTTTACTGCCTCTTTACATGGATTTTTCAATCTTTATAATTTAATGGCAGCTATAAGTGCTGTCCATCTTTTAACAGATAAAAAGTTAGAAGAGATTGCAGATGTAGTAGATAATTTTGCTGGTGTTAGTGGAAGAATGGAGCAGGTGAGTGAAATCCCTAATATAATTGTAGATTTTGCACATACTCCAGATGGTATGCAACAAGTTCTTAATGCATTAAGAGAAAAAGAGCTTTTAGTGGTTTTTGGTGCAGGTGGAGATAGAGATAGAGAAAAACGTCCATTGATGGGAAAAATTGCAGTATCGTTAGCCAAAAAAACTTTCATAACATCAGATAACCCTCGTAATGAAGATCCTGAACTCATAGTAAAAGATATTTTGAGTGGTATTGATGATACAAGTAATGTAGTCGTAGAACTAAATCGTAAAAAAGCTATAGAATTAGCACTTTGTGAGCAAGTAGAAGATGAAGTTGTTGTAATACTAGGTAAAGGTGATGAAAATTGTCAAATTATATATGATCAAAAATTTCCATTTGATGATAGAGAAGTTGTTCGAGAGTTATTAAAAAATATAGAGTGTTAAAAACTCTATATTTTGTTAAAAACGTAAGTTTAGACCACTGTAGAAAATTGTAACTTTAGAGTTATATGAGACAACTCTATTCTCTTCTTCAAATTTTTCATATGAGTTATATCTGTAGTTATATCCAACTTCAATATCTATATATTGATTAAGTGGAATATAACTTCCAATACCAATATTGAAAGATCCTGAGTATAAGCTATCTTGATCAGCTTGGCTAATACTTACCCTCCCTGTTCCAAAACCAACTTTAAAGAACGGATATAAGTATTTACTTATATCAAAAGCTTTTATAAGTTCTATATTGAAGCCATATTTATTTCCATCAGATTTTGAAAAAATAGCAGAGTTGTTTTCAGCTCTTTGGAGAGAAAATTCTATTGAGTAAGCTTTGTGATCTCCATAGCCTACCTTTAAAGTAGTAAGTGATGTTTTGTCTGTTTCATTTAAATTACTAAATTTTTCACTAAATGAACCGTAACTCATACCTACATATTTTTTAGCATCTCCATAAAGTGATGCACATAGAATGGCAGAGAGTAAAAGTGATTTGTACAAGGTTGCTCCTTGAGTCTAGTTTGCTTCTTTTTAAGATTTTGAATTATATCTAAATAGTTGCATTTTTACTTAAAGTTAAAAACTTATTTGTTATCATGAGATTATATGGATATAATTTTGCTATAATTTCACAAATTTTTTTAAGGAATATATTTATGGGAATCCCTCAACCAGCATATTACATATTTAAGTGTGAGCAGTCAGCTCCTCCAGGTATGCCAAAACCATCATGTGTGACACCTCAAACGCAAGATTTATTTCAACATTTAGCTACAAAGCTTATGCAAGAGGGTATTATGGCTACTGTTCAACCTATTCGTACATCTTGTATGAATAGATGTTCATCTGGTCCTGTAATGCTTGTTGAACCAGGACATACTATGTATGCGGGTTTAACAAAAGAGAAGATAGATAGAATCGTTACAGAACATATTATTGGCGGAAATGTAGTAGAAGAGTTTGTTATCGATTCTGAGTTATGGGATGAAGCTATATCTCCAACTGAAATGCAAAAGCAAATGGGAAGATAGGAACTGTTATGTTAATTGATATGTTGTACAGCAAAATCCATCGTGCTACTGTTACAGATGCCAACTTAAACTATGTTGGATCTATTACTATAGATGAAGAGCTTTTAGAAGCTGCGAAGATGAGAGTTGGACAAAAAGTTGAAATACTAAATGTTAACAACGGAGAGCGTTTTACTACATACATCATTTTAGGAGAGCGTGGAAAACGTGATATCTGCCTAAATGGTGCTGCTGCTAGAAAAGTGCATCCAGGTGATAAAGTAATTATAGTTGCATATGCTACATATGATGAAAAAGAGTTAGAAAACTATCAACCAAAAGTAGTGATTTTGGATGATAAAAATGATATAGAACTTATAGCGGATAGCATCTAAATCATGTTTGATATGGGTGAAATGGGGAAAATGCTTGAGGGAATGCAAGTAAACGCAGAGAAGCTCAAAACAGAATTGGCTTCAAAATCATACAGTGTTAAAACTGGTGGTGGAATGGTTGAACTAAGCGTTAATGGAAATGGAGAGGTGATAGATCTCTCTATAGATGATGAGCTCTTAAATGATAAAGATTCACTACAAATCCTTCTTATAGGTGCTATGAATGATGCCAACAAAATGGTACAACAAAATCAACAACAGAGTGCAATGGGAATGCTAGGTGGTATGAATCCATTTGGTTCTAAGTAGGTGCTTCGCCTACTCCTTTTTACCACCTTTTTTTTTATAAATAGCTACTCTGCTCAAAATAATTTTAAAGCATGTCAACAAAAAATTATTGATTCTAAATCTTTAATTATTAAAAGTATTACCCTTCCAATAGAAAATAAAATTAGGTTAGTCTTTTCAGAGATAAAACCAAATGCAAAAGTTTTAAAGTTTGATCCTTATCTAAATCTTTATCTTCTTGAAGACAGATCAGGTTTTAACTATCCATTCAATTTTTCTACAGAAAAAAATAAAAAATTCGCTGTAATTAACAACAAAACTTATAAACTTACTAAAATTATAGATAAGCAAGTTGGTTTAAATAGTTTAGCACATCTAGGTACAAATATAAAAACTCCAGCTATTATAACAACTAATTGTTGTCAGCTTGAAGCATTTGTTACTTCACAAGGTGTTATAGAAAAAGAGTACTTAGAGCATTTTGTCTTTTCAAAAGAGAGTAACTATGCAACTGTTGGAATTAGAGTAAAAAGCGTTAAAAATATAGTAGAAGTGAGTTCCATAAATCCATTTTTTAAAAATAATCCTTTTTTGATTGGCGATAAGATTCTTTCACTTGATGGAACTAGAGTTAAAAATATATCTAAATTTATGAGAACAATTCTTTTTTCCCCTCTTTTAAGTAAACACTATTTTAGAGTTAAAAGAGAGGAGAAAGAGCTTGTTCTATCGGTTATAACTCAAAGACGAGAGGGTGGTGGATTTTTAAGTGATACTTTTTTAGAGAAAAAAGGTATATATTTTAATGAAATGGCAGAAGTTATAGAGTTGAAAAAGAGAGATAATAGAAGTAAACTAAAAGTTGGTGATAAGGTAGTAAAAGTTAATGGATATAGGATTAACAGTAGTAGTGAAATAAGAAAATATATTTCACAATATGAAGATTTTATCTCTTTATTGGTAGAGAGAGATGGTTTTCAGTTTTTTGTGAAGATAAATTAGTTAAAATTCCATATGCAAAATTTTGAACAGTTTTTACTCAATAACCTACCTAAGTCAGAAAGTATCCATCCTACATATGAAAGAGCATTGCAAAATATGCTTATTGCGGGGGGAAAACGTTTCCGTCCTGCACTTCTTTTAGGTGTTGTAAAAGCTTATAACCCACTCATGTTAGACTCTGCGAGATATGTAGCATATGCTATAGAACTTTTACACACTTACTCTTTGATACATGACGATCTTCCTGCCATGGACAACTCTCCCTTAAGAAGAGGTAAACCTACACTTCATGTCAGTTTTGATGAAGTAACAGCCATTTTAGTTGGGGATGCTTTAAATACATACTCATTTGAAGTGCTAGCTGATGCACCTTTTTCAGATAGTACGAGAGTAAAACTTATAAAAGAGTTATCATCCAATGGTGGACTTAATGGTATGGTTCTTGGTCAAGCAATAGATTGTTACTTTGAAAACAGACCTTTAGCAGTGAAAGATATAAAAGTACTTCATACAAATAAGACAGCAAAGTTGATAGCAGCTTCTTTAAAAATGGGAGCTATAATTGTAGGTCATGAAGATATAGCACAAAAACTTTATGATTTTGGTATAGACCTTGGAATTTTATTTCAGATTCAAGATGATATTTTAGATGTAACACAATCAACACAAGAGGCAGGAAAACTTACAAATAATGATGAAGATAAAAATAGTTTTGTAACTATTTTAGGATTAGAAGAGTCGATGAAAGAAGCTAATAGACTTGCTGAGAAATTAACTCAAGAGATGGCTAACTTTGACGAGAATTTACATAGTGAGTTGTCGCCTCTGTTAACGAAGTATATAAACAGACATAAAAATTAAAAGTAGGATAAAAATATGAGCAATCAGATGCGTCAAAAGATGGCAGATAGTATAAGATTTTTAGCAGCAGATATGGTTCAAGCAGCTAATAGTGGTCACCCAGGTGCACCTATGGGTTTAGCAGATATTGCTACAGTTTTAAGTGAACATTTAAATCATAATCCTAAAAATCCTGATTGGTTAAATCGTGATAGATTGGTTTTCTCAGGTGGACATGCAACAGGTCTTATCTATTCTCTCTACTATCTTTGGGGATATGGTTTAGAGATAGAAGATTTGAAAAATTTTCGTCAACTGGACTCTTTAACACCAGGTCACCCAGAGTATGGTCATACTGCAGGTATAGAGATAACGACAGGTCCTCTTGGTCAAGGTATCGCAAACGCAGTTGGTTTTTCAATGGCTTCAAAATTTGTAGGTGCTCAAGTAAACTCAGAGACAGCAGAACTGATAGACCATAATGTATACTGTTTATGTGGAGATGGAGATTTAGAAGAGGGTATCTCTTATGAAGCTTGTTCGATAGCAGGACACAATAAGCTAGATAACTTAATTCTTATTTATGACTCTAACCGTATAACTATAGAGGGCTCTACAGACTTAAGTATCAGTGAAAATATAAAGATGCGTTTTGAGTCTCAAGGTTGGGATGTATTAGAGATAGATGGACATAACTTTGATGAGATAGATAGTGCCTTAACAACTGCTAAAGCAAATACTAAACCTACTATTATTATTGCAAATACTATTATTGCTAAAGGTGCTGGAGAGTTAGAAGGTTCACACCACTCTCATGGTGCACCACTTGGTGATAAAATTATAGCTGAAGCAAAAGCTGCTGCAGGATTTGATCCAGAGAAAACATTTCATATAGATGAGGATGTTTTAGCTCGTTTTAGATGTGCTATAGAAGAGGGTGATTTACTTGAACGTCAATGGATTCACTCTCAAAAAACGATGCCTTTAATGGAGCAAAATGAAGCTTTAGAAGCACTACAAAACCCTGACTATTCTCGTATAGAGTATCCAACTTTTGAAAAAGCTGAAGCGACTCGTGGTACAAATGGTAAGATTATGAATGCTATCGCTAAAGGTGTTCCAAGTTTCTTGGGTGGAAGTGCTGATTTAAGCCCATCAAACAAAACAAACCTAAATGATATGGGAGTTTACCCTAAAGGGAGAAATATCTACTTCGGTATTCGTGAACATGCGATGGCTTCTATAGTAAACGCGATGGCTCTTTATGGTCCACTAAAACCTTTTAGTGCAACTTTCTTTGTTTTCTCAGACTACTTAAAACCTGCTGCTCGTATCGCTGCACTTACTGGGATTCAAAACTTCTACATCTGGACACACGATAGTATCGGTGTAGGTGAAGATGGTCCAACGCATCAACCTATCGAGCATCTTTCACAGTTCCGTGCACTTCCAAACTTCTATGTATGGCGTCCAGCTGATGGTGCAGAGAATGTTGAAGCGTGGAAAACTGCGTTAACTATGGAGAAATCTCCATCTGCGTTTGTATGTTCTCGTCAAAACCTTTCAGTTTTACCAAAAGCTGTTAGAGGAGAGGCATCAAGAGGTGGTTACTTAGTAGCTGAGTCGGATAACGCAGTGATGACTATCATGGCATCAGGTTCTGAAGTAGAGTTAGCACTAAAAGTAAGAGAGAGTTTAGCTGAGATAAGTGTTCCAGTAAATGTTGTTTCAGTTCCATGTTACGACCTCTTTATAGAACAAGATGCTGAGTATATGGCGTCTATAATTATAGAGGGAACTAAAACTGTAGCTATTGAAGCGGCTCGTGGTTTAGAGTGGTATAGATTAGCAGATAGTGTTATAGCTATGGATAGTTTTGGTGCATCAGCTCCAGCTAATCAACTTTTTGAGAAGTTTGGCTTTAGTGTGGAGAGTGTTATAGAAAAAATCAAATAGATTTTTATTGTTGGAGATTTTTTATAAATACTCCAACAACCAAACCCCAACAAAAATCACCCCTAAAAAAAGCAGTGATGAGATAAAAACTAACGCAGTGACCACGCGAGGTTTACACTCATAAAGTGAAGCTAAGTTAACATTTGCAACAGCAAGTGGCATCAGTAGCTCTATAAATATAATCCCCTTTATCATACTATCTAACTCGATGTTGTAGAGTATAGCAAACGCAATCAGCGGTAGAACTATGAACTTAAAGAGAACGACCCAAAGTACTAAACGTTGGTTTATCTCCTTTATCTTTGTTCCATAGAGGTAGATACCAAATAAAAAAAGCTGCATCGTCATAGAGGCATAAGCCCCCATCATCAGCATCTTCATGATAGATGAGTGGATAGGAACTTCATAAACACTCAGAACTATAGCAACTATAGCTGCCCACAAAATAGGGAGTTTGATGATGTTTGTGAGTGAAGTTTTTCTATCGTAACTTCCACGAGAGTAGTAGTAAACGCCGATAGTATAGACCACAAAAACATTTACAAGATTTACTATAGTGGTGTAGGGGATAGACTCCTCTCCAAAGATGGCTATATTTATAGGGATCCCAAGATTTCCAGTATTTCCTATAATCGCTGCAACCGTGGCTATGGAGTACTCTTTTTTGTTTTGAAAAAGATACTTAGCACCAAAGGCACTTACTAAGATAACAAACGCAACTATGAAAAGATATATAGTTGGTGCATAGAGGAGTGAAATATCTACTGGACGTATAAGTAGACCCCAAAAGGTAAGAAAAACTTGTAGAAAATAGACATTTATAAGCGTGATGGTTTTATCATCTATCTTCTCTTGAAAACTCCACTTTGCTACATAACCCATAACTATAAAGATATAGATACTTAAAATACTAAATATAATTGAACTCATAGCGATATTATAATATAATTCACCCATGCAAACAATCGAAAATATAAACAAAACAATCCAAGAAAATATAGCGGTGATGGTTTACTTCTCAGCACCAACTTGTAATGTGTGTCATGCACTTAAACCCAAACTCTTAGAGGAGCTTGATGCAAACTTTCCTGCGTTTAAAGTTGAGAGTGTAGATATATCAACAGAGGAGGATATCGCTCCACACTTTGGTGTTTTTGCGATACCTACTGTACTTATCTTTTTAGATGGGAAAGAGTTTTTACGTAAATCTCGTCACATGAGTGTAGATGAGGTGATGAATGAGATTCGTCGTCCCTATGAGATTATGACATCATAATCAGACCGGCGAATCGTCCTGTAACTCCATCTGCTCTATAGGAGAAGTATTTTTCATTAGAGCAGAAGCTACACTCATCAGAGATCTCTATATTCTCCTCTTTGATGCCATTTTCTCTTAGCTGTTTTTTTAGTATGGAACGAATATCTAAAAAGTAGTGTTTATCTTTTTTATATATCGCTAAACCATAACCTAGTTCAACAGCTTCTTCAAAAATTTCTTTATTTACTTCATAACAGTTTTGACATATACTAGCCCCTACACTTATGACTATATCTTTAGGATTAGAGTTATAACTCTCTTTAAAAGCATCAATGACATTCTTTATGATATTTAAGAATGCACCTTGTCTTCCTGCATGAGCAACAGCAATAACTTTTTGAACACTATCATAAAAGAGGATAGGGGAGCAGTCTGCTACCATTACCATTAGAGGAGTCTCTTTCTTATCTGTGATAAGAGCATCACAAGTCGGTGAATTATTAAAGTTATATTTTTCATTTACTTTAATGATTTTTGAAGAGTGAATTTGCTTCATATGAATAAGATTCTCTTTTTTATAGTGAAGTTTATCGGCTAATAATTGATGATTTTGAATAACTCTTTCTCTTTTATCTTTCACATGAAACGCAAGATTGAGTGAACTATAGGGAGAAATGCTCACCCCTCCATCTCTTGTAGTAAAGCTATGTTGAAGTAAAGAGTATTTTTCTAAAAGTTTACTTTTTTGAAGAATCATTATCTCTTACTTACTGCATAAATGCGATAAGTGAAGCAGTAACAGCAACATTCAAAGACTCTACACCTCTTCTCATTGGTATAGACATCGAACTGTTACAAAGTTTTTCTACCTCTGGTGTAACACCTTCACTCTCATTTCCTAAAACATAAATAGTTTTAGAAGAGCTTTTAACACTATAGATGCTCTCTTTTGCATGAGAGGAGAGAGTATATATATCACTCTCATCTAAAGTTGTTAATACCTCTGAGAGTTCATTACAGAAGTATATAGGTAGTTTAAAGAGTGTACCAGCACTCGCTTTAACTACTAGAGGTGATATTTTTGCACTATTTTTTTTCGGTAAAATAATTCCATCTATATTTCCAGCAGCACATGAGCGAATGATCATTCCTAGATTTTGAGGATTATGAATACCATCTAATGCAATAAGCTTGTAACTATTTAGTTTTTTAATCTCATTTGCATTTTGATATGATTGTGAAATTATATCTACTGCAACACCTTGATCTTGTTTAGCATTTTTAGAGATTCGACTTAGTGCATTTTTATCATGATAGTATATCTTAATAGATCTTTGTTTAGCTAATTTTTCTATAGTTTGAATAGCAGCATCAATTTTATTACTTTTTGCCATATGAAGTTTGTGAATCTCTATATTTTTATCTTGAAGTATCTCTACTACTACATTTCTGCCATAAAGTGTAATTATTTTGTCAAAAAAAGCTTTTTTTGCTTTGTACTCTTGTGAATCTTCCATAGTTATCCTTACTCTACTATATTGTAGATGATTTCAGTTTTGTTTTTTACGACGATTATCTCTTTTATTTGTAATCCTTCTATTTCTAAAGATTGAAATTCTGATAAAGAGTTAATATTATGTTTAGCTATCTCTCTTAAGACGATACCTCTATAAGCTTTAGCCCAGTGACTAACACTTTTGCCATTTTTTAAAAATTTTAACGTTGTATACTCTTTTGTAAGTTTATAAAACTTATCGTAGTATCCAGCACGAAGATCTAAAATTTCATCTTTTGCTAGAAAAAGATCAAGTTGATAGCTAAACCTTTTTTTATAAAATTTATCGGGTGCAATATTCCCTATACTATTTCCTTGTTTAACTTTATAGTTAGCAATTGTGTCTCCACCCAAAAGAGGTCCATAAAGGTTTGAAAAAATGATAGTATTATTTTGAAGAAATTTTTTTTGATTATTATTAAGAGAATCATAGTTTAGATAATCATAAGCAACTCCACGATAACGTTCAATAGCCATCATAAGTGGAGTATTTGTAAGTGAGTTGATGTATGGGAGACACTCACTATATTTTTTAAAGCCAAAAAGTGATTTTATACTCTCTTCATTATTATTAGTAACAATTTGTATATAAGCATTAAATATTTCATTTCGTGCACTATTTGAACCTAAAAGTTCTCTTTCTATTTCATTACCACCACTTTTTTTACTTTCAGATGGAGAAAAAAGGATTTTTAACATAGATAGCCTTTGTAAAATATATGAAGTAGTTTAGTATAAATCTACTTACAAGGAATAAAAAAGAAGCTAAAGTAGGGGTGAAAATATCAATTATAGTAAAAAAAAGATTTTTTTGTAAAAACCCTTGACATATAAAAAGTTTTGCACTATAATTCCGGCATCAAAAACGAATGCCGACATAGCTCAGTTGGCTAGAGCAGCTGATTTGTAATCAGCAGGCCCGGGGTTCAAATCCTCGTGTCGGCACCATTTGTTATTGATTATTAGAAACAGTGTTAGACCAGATAATTTTTGGTGAGATAGTCAAGTGGCCAACGACGGCGGACTGTAAATCCGCTCCCTACGGGTTCAGAGGTTCGACTCCTCTTCTCACCACCATTTTCAAATGCGGGAGTAACTCAGTGGCTAGAGTTCCTGCCTTCCAAGCAGGGTGTCGCGAGTTCGAATCTCGTCTCCCGCTCCATTTGAAATTTCTGGAAGCTGAAGTATAATTACATCTACTTCAATAATATAACTATTATTATATTTATAAGATATAAGAGTAGCTAAATCACACTAATTCTCAATATTAAAAAGAAACATTCAATGATTATTTGCATAATGTAAATATGATTTTAAATTTAAGTAATAATTGAATGATTTTTGGGTATAATTCCATTTCAATTCACAAACTAATAGGAGAAAACTATGGCAAAAGAAAAATTTGAACGTGGTACGAAACCGCACGTAAATATCGGTACTATCGGACACGTAGACCACGGTAAAACAACTTTAACAGCTGCAATTACAGCAGTATTAGCAGTAACTAATGGTGCTGCACTTATGGATTATGATCAAATCGATAATGCTCCAGAAGAGAGAGAACGTGGTATCACAATCGCTACTTCACATGTTGAGTACGAAACTGACAACCGTCACTATGCGCATGTTGACTGTCCAGGTCACGCGGATTATGTTAAAAATATGATTACAGGTGCTGCTCAAATGGATGGTGCTATTCTTGTTGTTTCTGCAGCGGATGGTCCAATGCCACAAACTCGTGAGCACATTCTTCTTTCTAAACAAGTTGGTGTTCCTTATATCGTTGTTTTCATGAACAAAGAAGATATGGTTGATGATGAAGAGCTTTTAGAATTAGTTGAAATGGAAATTCGTGAACTTTTAGATATGTA
>JAADDU010000201.1 GCA_013153755.1 Campylobacterota bacterium
AAAGATGACTTTTGTGGTTCCCATACGGAGTATGGGAACGAGGGGGAAGAAGAAGGGTGCATTCCCATTCGGGAGAATGGGAACGAGTTATATGAAGTTTGGTGCATCATTTGCGAAGAGGATGATATCACCTGCTTTTGTTTGAGATGCTAAGATGTCAGTTATCTTAGATTTATCATGAAGTATAGTTTTATTTGCTACTTTTAGATTTTTATCAAAAAGTGTTGCATTTAGGGCACCTGTAACTATGACTATATCAAAAACATCATTTATAGCATCTATGAGTTTAAGGTTTAGCTCATCACTACTCTCAACTAAACCCGGAGTTACTATAACTTTTCTGCCACTGTGAAGTGAACATAGTCTTACACCCTCTAGCATCCCGTCTATATTGCCATTATAACCATCATCTAGTATGATTTTTCCACCGGCTTCTATCTTTTGGAGTCTATGTTCTACTGGGGTTAATTTTGCAACTGCATCTTGTAACTCTTCATCACTCATACCAAACTCTTTTGCTATCTTTATGGCTACTTCTATATTCATAGTTTGAAATGCACCTAAAATATCGGTATGGTATCTCACTCCATCTATAGTAAAATCAGTTCCGTCTAATCCTGCATCTACCTCTGTTGCACCATCTCCAAAAAACTCAACTTTTTCGTGTGGCTCATCTGTTACAGAGTTATGTATAAATGCTTTTTGAAGTCTTGGTGATTGCATGATTTCTAACTTCGTTGCTATGATATTTTTGAGAGATTTAAAGTACTCCAAATGAGCTTCCCCAACTCTACCCACAACAACTTTTTGTGGTTCTAAAAAGGTAGTGATTTCATATATATCTCCCCTCTCTCTAGCACCTGCTTCACAAACATATATCTGTGTGTCTTGTGGTAATGCTTCATTTACATCTCGCATGATTCCACCTATGGTATTTACACTTCTAGGGGTTGCGTACACTTTATACTTATGAGAGAGTATCTGAGCTACAAAGTTTTTTATACTTGTTTTTCCATAACTCCCCGTGATACAAACTATCTCCAAATCTTTTAGGTTTGAGAGTTTTTTCTTAGCCTCTTTTTTAAATGCCATAAACAAGAACTTCTCTATCATTAAACTACCAACATAAGCTATAGCTAAGGGCATAAAAACACCATAGATTCCACAAGCTTCTTTTAGAGTACAAAGCATATCTTGAAATAAAACCAAAGCAAAAAGTAGTATCAAAAATCTTTTTACACGCCATGTTAAAACAAGCTTCTTATCTAACTTTTTATACCAGATAAACATAGCAGGTAAAAGAGCAAAATAAAAGAAGATAAGAAAATACTGCCCAGTAGTATAGTAAGCTATAAAAGGGATAAAAAAGTACATAAAATGCCACTGTGGTTTGTGGTGTTTTAAAACAACACGGGAGATTTTATAGTCATACCATTGAAGATTTGTAATCAAGTACCAACCAAGAACCATAACAAAAAGTATATTTGTTATAAACGAAGCTAAAATTTCATAGTTTTGCATCTATCTGTTTCCTAAAAATATATTTTCAATCTCATCTGAGACCTCTTTTGAGTGTTGTATAAAAAAGTAGTGATCACCATCATAAACCCTAAGAGTTGAATCTTTTATAAGTCTTTGTATCTCTTTTGCACTACTGAGTGGTGTAGCTGTATCATCCCTACCCCAACAAAGTAGAGCTTTATGTTTAAATGTGGCAAATTTTGAGCTAAAATCCTCATCAACCACATTTTTAAATGTTTCATACATAACTTTACTAAGCCCCTGTGCATCCTGTGCAACAAAGAGGGAGCGAAATTTTGCCAAGCCAAACATTTTTAAGATTTTAAAAACTGCTATCTTTATCTTAATATTTAGTGGTTTTGGTACTTTTATACCTGCACTACCAACAAGAACAAGTAGTTCTGGGTCAAGCAAAAGTGCTACTTTACCACCAAAAGAGTGTCCTAATATTATATCTTTTGAAGCACCTATCTGAGCTAAAAAAATCTCTAAAATATCTGCATAATCTTGTGTAGTCAAAGTGATAGAGCAACTACTACCACCAAAACCCGGTAAATCTATGTAGATGTGGCGAAAACCATCCATATACTTTGAAAAAGAGCCCTTCATCAAAGATTTACTACTACCCCAACCGTGCAAAATGATTATATCAACTTTTGCATCTGAATTTAGTATCTCATAAGAGATGTTAAAAGAGGCGTGTTTGTGTTGGATAGTTTTAAGAGCCATTATTTACCTTTTGCACTTGAAATGGAGTGGATATACTCATAGTTTACTTTGATACTGTTTTTAGTTGGTAATGAGTGGCTAAGCTCCTCTATAGATGTTTTAAAATCAGCAAAAAGATAGTTTGCCATAGAGCCAGGGATAGGGTTTATCTCATTTAAAAGTACCTCATCATTTACTACAAAAAAGTCACATCTTATCAAAGCACCCTCAAAAAGAGAGTTATACACTTTTGTAAATGCATTTTTTAGTTTTGCTTCTAGTGCTTCATCTATATCTGCTTTTAAAACCTGCTCTAAACGGGAAAAGTCCATATATTTTTTCTCAAAGTCTAAAAACTCCTCTTTATGTGGCTCTTCAACTATGGAAAACTTTATCTCTCCGTTTGCTTTATATCCTGCCAGATTGTACTCTTTTACACCCTCTATGAAAGGCTCAACAAGAACTGCATCATCAAACTCAAAAGCAACATCAAGTGCATAATCAAGCTCACTCTCATCTTTTACTATGCTAACACCGATAGAACTACCAAGTCTAGCTGGTTTTATGATGATTGGGTAAGGGATAGAGATATTGTTATGCTCATTTGATGTTAATATCTCATACTTTACACTTTTTATATTTTTTGCATCACAAAGCCATTTGGTGTATCTTTTGTCATAAGAAAAAACACTTGCATCTACCCTTGGACCTATATACTTGATGTTAAAAAAGTCAAGCAAAGAAGCGATAGTTCCATCCTCACCATCAGCTCCATGGATAAGGTTTAACATAACTCCACCATGCTCAGTTGAGCTAAACATCCCTTTTTGGATAAATGCAGAGTTTGAGATGCTAAGTTGTGGCATCTTTTTATGCTCACCTTTTGAAAAAGTGACAGCTTTCATCTTAGATGCATCTATAAGATAAAACTTATGATCAACATCACAAAATATAAAACTTAAATCAAACCCAGATAACTTCTCTTTTAGAGTTATAGCACTAACTATGCTAATCTCATGCTCAAAACTTGCACCACCAAATAAAATCGTTAATTTCAAATATCTTTCCTTATATTAGTTTAAAAATAGTTCTTTATATTTATCTTCATCAAAACCCACTATAACTTTACCATCAAACTCGATAATAGGTCTTTTAAAAAGCATATTTTCTTTACAAAGCCACTCTTTTTTACCATCATCATCAAGATTTAAATCTTTTAGTTTTAGTGTTCTGTACTTTGTACCACGGTTATTAAACAAAACATCCATACTTAGATGCTCTAACCAGTACTCAACCTTATCACAACCAACACTAAGCTTTTTAAAGTCAAAAAACTCTATCTCTATACCATTTTCTTTAAAAAACTTTCTTGCATTTCTCACTGTGCCACAAGTGGGGATACCATAAACTTTTATCATCATTTCTCCTAAATACTCTGTAGCATTTTTAATGCCTCTTTTACAAGTGTAGCCGTATCATCCGAACTACAAGAGCTTAGAGCTTTAGATATTTTATCTTTTTTAAATCCTAAAGATTCCAATGCTTCACTTGCCTGTGCATAAGCAACACTTTTTGGTGCATCACTTGAAGACACTAACTCCACATCAAAACCACTAAGCTCAACTAAAATTCGTCCTGCACTCTTAGGACCAATCCCTGGTACTTTTTTTACACCGTTTATATCTTTGTTATTTATAAGTGTTGCAAACTGAGTGGGTGTATATGTGGAGCAAATCGCCATAGCCACTTTTGGACCTACTCCACTTATCTTTATAAGTCTCTCAAAAAGTTTTTTCTCACTAACTTCTAAAAAACCGTATAAAAGCTGTGCATCTTCACGAATTATATGTGCCGTTACTAGTTTAACTTTATCACTACCCAAAGCTGAAAAAGTGTGCAATGAGATAAAAACCTCATAAACTACACCACTAACATCAACATGAACAAAAGATGGCTCTTTGTGTACTATATTTCCATTTATACCAACTATCATCTTACTCTTTTACCACCTTAATTTCGTATTGGTCATCATCATCTTTAACTAGAGCAAACACTTTATCTCTTGAACCATCTTTTGGTTTATATATAAGTTCTAATGGTGGGTCAACTAATTTAAAAATTATCTCATTATACCCTACCCATCTATCTCTATTTATGATTCTTGCATCAAAAATATCATCTTGAAAATCAGATGTTTTGGATGTTAAGTCATCTAATTTGTCTTTTTTTATCTCTAATTCTTCTTTTATAGATGTTAAATGATTTTTAATTTTTGTAAATTGTTGATACTGTTTCACAAAAGAAGCTGGCATTTTTACACCACTCTTTTTATAATGAAGTAACCTTTTTTTAATATCATTATAAGCTACTGAATTATCTTCTAAGATTTTAGTATATTTTTCTATCTCTTTTTTTATATCTTTTATAGCTAAAGTAAGGTTACTAATCTCTTTTTTATTTGTATCAACACTTTTTTTTACATCTTTTTTTAGCATAGGGTCTATTGTAAAGGTATTTTCACTACCTTGGAGTCTTTTTATCTCTATAAGCTTTGAAGCTGTTGCTTTAACATTAGATGAACAAAGCTCTATTGTTATCTCTTTTGCTTTTATATCTCCACCTATAGCTTGAGTAATATCCACTACATTACCATCTACTTTACCATGTTCTAGTCTAGTTATATGGATGTTTTTCCCATAAGCTTGACCTTTATGAACATTTATATTTAGATTTTCAGCTTTTATATATGATGTTTTATGTGTAAGTCCACCTATAGTAGCTTTTAGAGCATTTACTTTAGCATTTGAACCAACATTGCCTTCTATCTCTATCTCACTCACTTCAACACTCATACCACTTCCAATAGCATCTTTTACTGCATCTGTTTCTTTTACAACCATACTTACATCAGAGTCAAGACCTGTAGATATAGAGCCTGTAGTTCTAAAACTTATCTGCCCTACATCAACTTCAGATTTTATAGTATAAAGATTTCCATCTAAAGATATATATCCATTTTCAACTGCTCTATATTCTATACTTGTATCATTTTCAATAATTTTTATAGTATCATCAATATCAAAAGATGGAAAGTTTTTAACTACTGGTTCACTTGGTTCAAGATACTTACCTCTACAATCTCTTCCAGGTTTACCATTTTGAGGTTTTATGTACTCTATAAGAAGTTCATCTTTATGAACACTTTGTATAAACCCTCTGTTTGCATAGTCAACCCTACCTTGCTCATCAACATCGTCTTTTTTATCATAATGAAGTATAAGTGCATCATTTACAGTCTGTGTTGGTTCGTAAGATTCAGCTATAAGAAATGTTTCATTTTTTTCATATATAACATTTTCTTTAACTCTTATAAAATCAGTGATTTTTGAAACTACACTATTTTGTATACTATCAAAAACATTTATCAAGATATTTGCTCTTATTTTTGCTTTATTTATTAGTATAGTAAATTCTTGTTCAAATTTTGAGTTATACTTAACTTTAGAGCCTTCTTTTATACTTAAATATACTTTACATTTTGTAGTATTCGCACCTATTGCTAAATTAAAATCACTATAAGGATTTTTTTCTGATTTTGAAAATATTTCAACTTCATACATCTGCTTAATTTCAAAATTTTTTTCTAAAATAACACCCATATCTTCTAAACCTAACAACTCTTCTGTAGAAACTTCTTTCCATTCAACCTCTTTGTTTCCCTCATTAAGCCTAGAATATGTTTGAACTTCTAAAATATTAAAATCAAGACTGTGCACACTAATTTCATAAGATTTTGATATAGAGATAAGCTCTTTTGCTACATTTCTTGTACGAACAACAATTGGGCGAATTTTTGTAATAGATTTTTTAGTAGATTTTTTACTTGAGCCAAATAGTGCCATTATTACCAACCAGATTAAATTTTAGAATTAAACTCTATATTTTAATCAAATTTTCGTTAAACTTTCGTAAAATTAACGATATCACACAAAGAAGCCCATGTTTAAAGCTATTTTCACCAACAGTTTTGGAATTTTATTTTCAAGAGTTTTAGGATTTTTCAGAGATTTACTCACTGCATCTGTTTTAGGTGCAGGTATATATAGCGATATATTTTTCATAGCCTTTAAGCTGCCAAATCTTTTTCGCCGTATCTTTGCAGAGGGTGCTTTTACACAGGTTTTTATACCAGCTTTTGCAAGAACAAAACACAAAGCAGTTTTTTCTTTGCATATCTTTTTTGTGTTTATCTCTATAATCTTACTAATGACTTTACTTGTCAACTTAGTTCCAGAGATATTTACAAAAGCCATAGCAGTTGGTTTTGATGCAAAAACCATAGAGTTGGCTTCCCCTTTTGTTGCCATAAACTTTTGGTATCTTCCTCTCATCTTTGCTATGACATTTTTAAGTGGGATGTTACAGTATAAACACCATTTTGCAACAACAGCTTTTAGTACAGCTTTACTAAATCTCTCACTTATAGGTGCTTTACTTCTGAGTGAAGACAAATCACAAAGCCAGATAGTTTACTACCTTAGTTTTGGTGTAGTCATCGGTGGAGTTTTACAGCTTTTTGTGCATATCTTAGCCATAAAAAAATTAGGACTTTTAAAACTCCTACTTGGTGGAGCCAAATACTTTAAAACAAAAGCAAAAACCATAAAAAATGACACCAAAAAGTTTCAAAAAGAGTTTTTTCCAGCTATGTGGGGTAACTCAACTGCACAGGTGAGTGCATTTTTAGATACATTTTTAGCCTCTTTTTTGGTAACGGGAAGCATAAGTTACCTTTACTATGCAAACCGTATCTTTCAACTACCTTTGGCACTTTTTGCCATAGCAACATCAGTTGCACTATTTCCAAAGATAGCAAGATATCTAAAAAACAACGATGAAATAAAAGCAAAACAAAACCTTACAAAAGCATTTTGGTTTTTAGCATTTGTTTTAACAGCTAGTACACTTGGTGGGATTATCCTCTCTCATGAGATAACTTGGTTACTATTTGAGCGAGGTGCTTTTGATGCAACTGACACCACAAACACAAGTGGTGTACTTCAGATGTATATGATAGGACTACTCCCTTTTGGGCTTCAAAAACTCTTCATCTTATGGCTATATGCAAAACAGATGCAGATGCAAGCAGCAAAGATAGCTACATACTCACTTGCAACATATAGTGTTTTAGCATTGGTTTTTATATCTCCTTTTGGTGTAAGTGGACTAGCATTAGCTTCTACTCTTGGTGGATTTGTTAGTTTTTTTCTAACTATAAAAGTGTTTGGGATAGAGAGCTTTTTAGATATAATTCGCTCAAAAAACTCCCTTTATCTCTTTGTTAGTGGTGTTTTATTTACTATTTTATTATTAATATTTAAGGATTTTATCAGTGTATATATTTGATTCTGTACAAAAACAAAAAAGGGAGTTTAAACCCCTTGAAGAAGGGAAAGTAAGCCTATATGTTTGTGGTCCAACTGTTTATGATGATGCCCATCTAGGTCATGCAAAATCAGCTCTTGTTTTTGATCTGCTTACTCGTGTACTAAAAGCAAACGGATACGATGTTACTTATGCAAGAAACATCACAGATATAGATGATAAAATCATAAAAAAAGCTTTAGAACAAAACAAAGACATAAAAGAGATTACAGACTTTTACACAGATGCATTTCACAAAGAGATGGCACTTTTAGGGGTAAAGCGTCCAGATATAGAACCAAAAGCTACAGAGTCTTTAGAAGCAATGTATGAGATGATACAAAAACTACTAGATGCACAACACGCTTATAAGACCAGTGATGGTGATGTTTATTTTGATACATCTAGTGATGAGGAATATCTGAGTTTATCTAAAAGATTTCAGGATGATGATGATAAACAAAACAGAGTTGAGAGTTCATCTTTTAAGAAAAATCCAGCTGATTTTGCCCTTTGGAAAAGTGTAAAAGATGATAGTGTGACTTTTGACTCCCCTTTTGGTGCTGGTCGCCCTGGGTGGCACTTAGAGTGTTCTGCTATGATAGAAAAACACCTTGCAAAACCTCAGATGCCTTATGCCGTAGATATACATGGTGGCGGAGCTGATTTACTCTTTCCACACCACGAAAACGAAGCTGCACAAACTAGATGCAGTACCAACCACACTCTTGCAAACTACTGGATGCATAATGGCTTTGTAAACATAGATAATCAAAAGATGTCTAAGTCACTTGGAAACAGTTTTTTTCTAAAAGATGCACTAAAAGAGTATGACGGGGAAGTTTTAAGATTTTACCTGCTAAGTACACACTATAGAAGTAACTTTAACTTCAATACACAAGACTTAGAGAGTGCAAAAAAAAGGCTAGATAAACTCTACAGAGTTAAAAAAAGGGTTTTTGGACTTGCTCAAAACACAGATGCAACACCATTTAAAGATGCACTTTTAAAAGCTTTGAGTGATGACCTAAACATCTCTTTGGCACTCTCTTTGATAGATGAGATGATAAACAACATAAACGAAACACTAGACACTGCAGGAAAACACAAAGTTTTCAAAAAGGAGAGTATCTCAAACCTTGCATTTATAGAAGAAGTTCTTGGTTTTGGGGTAAAAAATCCTTTTGAGTACTTTCAAATAGGTGTAGATGCAGAGGTTAAAGATGAGATAGAAAAACTCATAAATGAGAGAAATACAGCTAAAAAAGAGAAAAATTTTAAACTTTCAGACAAACTAAGAGATAAAATCCTCTCTTTTGGAGTTAGTATTATGGATACGCCAAACGGTACTTTTTGGGAGAAGATATAGATATGAATGACATGATACTTTACTCATCTATAGGACTTATTATACTATATATCTTATATGCAAAAGGGATAATATTTGCAGATTTTAATTTTGCTACACCTAAAGAAGCTATGCAAATGATAAAAAATGAGAAGAAAAACATAATCATCCTAGATGTTAGAACAGAGATAGAGTATGCAAATGACGGGCATATAAAAGATGCTATCTTAATCCCTGTGCAAAATCTACAAGAAAGACTAGATGAACTTAAAAAATTTAAAGACTATAAAATACTTGTATATTGTGCTAGTGGAAACAGAAGTATCTCAGCTTCTCGCATACTATATGCAAATGGTTTTAATCCATATAACATAAATGGTGGCATAAGTAACTGGAAAAGAAGTGGTTTTAAAATACAAAACTAAAAAACAGCATAAAAGGCTTCTAAAGTGGGAACTAATCTCCCACTACACTTAAAAACTCATCAGGCTCTACAAAACCAACTATAGTTTTTGAATTTATTACTTTTAAGTTTTCATCAAAAAACAGCATTACAGGTGGTCCAAAAACACCATACTTTTTACTTAGCTTTTTATTTTCATCACTATTTTCACTTATATCTGCTCTTATAAGTACAAACTCACTAAGTTTTTCTTTTACCTTTTCATCTTTAAATGTTACTTCATCAAGTTCTTTACATGAAGTACACCAAGATGCAGAAAAATCGAGCAGTATCTTTTTACCTTTATTTTGTAAAAGCACTGCATCTAACTCCTCTATATTTTTAACAACACTAAACTTTAACTCATCTTTAGTACCATTAAAAGAAGATGCTACAGCTTGTGGTTTTAAAAATTCTAAAGGTTTTAGCATACTTTTTGAGCCACCTAAAGCACCCATAAGAAGAGCTAATGAGTAAGCAAACATAACGATAGCTATACTCTTTTTAAAGATATGCCCTCCCCTCTCTAATGCTCCAAGATATATGGAAAAACCTATACCCAAAATAGCATACAAAATCATAACAAGATATTGATCCACAACTCTCTCTAACATCCAAACAGCCACACCAAGCATCATAACACCAAAAACAACACTTACCATAGTCATCCAAGCACCAGGACGAGGCATAAACTTACCAGCACTAACTCCAACAACTATAAGTGGAATCCCCATACCGATACTCATAGAAAATAGAGCCATACCACCAAGTAGTGCATCTCCAGTTTGACCGATATAAACCAATGCCCCAGCGAGTGGAGCAGCGACACATGGGCCAACTATGAGTGCTGATAAAAATCCCATGATAGCCACACCTACATAACCTGTTTTATTACTGTTAGATGCACTGACTTTTGCCACTAATGCATCTGGGAGTTTTAACTCATAAAAACCAAACATACTCATAGCAAGAGCTACAAAAATAGCACTAAAAGAGTATATAACCCATGGAGCTTGAAGTGCTGCTTGAAGATTTGAGCCAAAAAGACCAGCTAAAACACCTGCTATAGTATAGGCTACTGCCATAGCTAAAACATACACAACAGATAAGACAAAAGCTTTTTTTGTTGTTATATTTTTACCTTGAGAGATGATAACCCCAGAGATGATGGGTACCATAGGAAAAACACAAGGAGTAAGGGAAAGAAGTAAACCAAAACCTAAAAATGTAAATAAAATCACTAAAACATTTCCAGATTTTATAGTATCTGTTATGGCATCACTTTGTGATTTTTCTTTTTTTGGTTTTTGTAAAACTTCTTGCTTTTTAGTGCTTAGTTTTGAAGTATCTATGCTAAAAGTATATATTTTACTCATAGGCTCATAACACAAACCTTGTTCCGAACACCCTTGATAAGATAGTTTAAACTTTATATCTTTTATACCACTTACACTTTTATTTGCTTTTAAACTTAGTAAAAATTTTGGTGATTTTAGATACACCATATCGCCATGATGTTCAACACTTTTTGATTTTTTAACCTCTAAGATAGAGATATCATCACTATCAACAAGCTCTAGTTTTAGTGCATCTTCATAAAGGTACATATCTTTTGCCATCTCTATACTAGCTTGTATTTGCATCTGTTTATTGAGGGTTGCATTAGGTTTAAAAGCTTCATCAGGCATCAAAAATTTAGCACCAAAAGCAAAAAGGGTAAAACTCATAAAAAAAAGTAAAAATAATTTTCTCATATATCAAATATCCTTAAATAATTTTAAAAAGATTATAACCCAAATAAAATAATCATCTTTAATTGTAAGGTACTTTTTAGTATGATATACTAAATATAAACAAAAGTTGTAACAAAATGGATAAACTATATATCTCTAAACAAAAAATCTTTAATGCTAAAGGGAAAGTATTTGCTTATGAGCTTATCTTTAAAGATGCTCAACACAATATAAAAGATTTT
>JAADDU010000207.1 GCA_013153755.1 Campylobacterota bacterium
CCATCTTTTTAAGCTCACCCAAAGCGACTGCTACAAACTCTTGAAACTTTGTTTTTAATTTTGGTGTCAAATCTGTTTTAACTTCCAAAATATCATCTGGAACTATCCCAACTATGGAAGTATCTGCCATATTTTCTAAAAGTGAACAAATCTCAAGCATCTCAACAATCTCAACTTCATGTGCAGTCTGCTTATAGCTTCCAAGACCTAAGAGTTCTTCTGCTGGGATGTTATATATAGCACCAGATTCATCATCTTGCATTGTTATGGTATCTAGTATGATAACTCTATCGTACTCTTGATAGTAAACCATCAATTGAAAACCAAGTACACCACCATCTACAAGTGTAACATCCCCATCAAATTTATAGTTTTTTTCCAAATATTTAGCAGCATAAACCCCAATACCCTCATCGTGAAAGATTACTGTACCTGCTCCAACTATTGCTATTTTCAAATATATATCCTTTAATTTACTTCAAATAAAACTTAGTATTTTAAACTTTATTTGGAGTAAAAGAAGCCTAAGCCTCTTTTACATATTTACTCCCACCAACTACGATAGAAATATCTCCCTCACTCCAAAAGATTGTTCTCCACACTTGATAATAAACATGAAACATAATCCATACAATGATAGAGTACATAGTATAGTGATGTGATAATCTCACATCCATATTTGTACCACCAGTTGCATTTAGTGTCCAGTCTGTAAACAGATGTAACATCCAAGGCCACCAAGAACCAATAGAACTAAGTCCAGATGCAAGTCCATGAACATAAAGTTGAAGACCAGTTAAAAGCATCCATACAAGCATCATATGAAATACAAAGAAAAATACTGCATTAAAACTATCTGCATGACTAGAATCAAACTTTTTTACTCTATTTAAAGTTACAAGATTACTAAGAACTGCTATAAACTCTTTTATATTTTTTCCATTTGGTATAAGTTTTTTATACGGTTTTTCAAATCTTGAAAAAAAGTACATATATGCAACTACTATACTACTTACATCAAAGATGATGGCAATCATAAAATGTACCCATCTATTCCAAGCCATAACCCATTTTGTTGCAGCTGGGTCTGCTATGAAACTTTGATAATATGGATGACCTATATAAAGACCTGTAGCGATTGCTCCTATCATAGATATAGCAACCACCCAGTGGTTTAATCGCATAAACCCTGTCATCCTCTGAATTTTTTTATAACTCATAGTACCCTCCTTTAAACGGCACAACTCGTATTTACTTTAAAACTACCTAACTCTCTTCCTTTTGTATCTACAATATGCACAGCACAGGCGATACAAGGGTCAAAAGAGTGGATAGTTCTAAGAATCTCTAAAGGTTGATCAGGGTCTGCTACTTTTGTACCTATAAGAGCTGCTTCATAAGCTCCCATACGACCTTTATAATCTCGTGGAGCAGCATTCCAAGTTGATGGAACAACAGCTTGATAGTTCTCTATTTTACCATCTTTAATAACTACCCAGTGACCAAGTCCACCACGAGGTGCTTCAGCCATACCATAACCTTTTGCATCTTTACTTACTGAATCAAAATCGAACTCTGTCCATGTAGATAAATCTCCATTGGCAACATTACTAGCAAGTTCATCTACCCAGTCCATCATAACATCAGCCATAAGTTCAGTTTCTATCGCTCTTGCAGCAGTTCTACCAACTGTTGAGAAGATTACAGAAGCTGGTGCAGCTTTTCCTAAACCTAAAGATTTTCCAAGTTTTTCTAAGAATCCAGTTGCATATTTAACTATGTTTTTATCTCCAGCTGCAAGTCCTACAACTATACGAGCAAGAGGTCCAACTTCAACCCTTTTATCATCATAGATTGGAGATTTAATCCAAGAGTACTTCTCATCTGTTTTAAGATAAGCATGACCATCTTCTTTTTTCTCTAAACCAGTATATTTTGGAATTGTAGTTCCCTCATAAGGGTGTTCAGGTTTACCAGTACCCTCATACCAAGCATGAGATACATCCTCTGTAATTTTACTTTGATCTAACGGGTAAAGTTTAGATAAATCTCCATTTAACACAACACCTTTAGGGAAAAGTAATGCTGCTTCATAAAAATCTGTATCATCAAGTCTAAAATCTCCATAACTCATAAAGTTTTTAAGTCCAGCTCCAGTTCCATCAAGTGCTTCATCTGCATAAACAGTTCCAGCCATAAGAACATCAGCAAGATATGCTCTTTTTATGAAGTTTCTATGTTTGTTTAGGAGTGATTTAAACTGAGCTATACGAGCAGGATTTTGAATATCTTGAACACAAGTAACACCACCAACTACGATAGATTGAGGGTGTGGCATCTTACCACCAAAAATAGCCATCATCTTAGATGCATCTCTTTGCATATCAAGAGCTTGTAAGTAGTGAGCAACTGCAATTAAATTTTGTTCAGGGCTTAATTTATAGTGTTTATTTCCCCAATAAGCATTTGCAAACAACCCTAATCTACCTTGATTTACATACTTTGTAAGTCTTTCTTGTATAGTTTTGAGTTCACCTTCTCCAACCATATAAGGGTTATCACTCCACTTAAATGCTTCTGCTGCCGCTGCTTTTGGATCTGCTTTTAATGCAGCAGTAATATCAACCCAATCAAGAGCATGAAGATGATAAAAATGTACTGTATGGTCATGTAGATACAATGCACCTTGAAGTAAATTTCT
Source organism: Campylobacterota bacterium (assembly GCA_013153755.1). The sequence goes on from JAADDU010000207.1 coordinate 2,702, forward strand.
TACAATTCTTGCATTTTTTGGAACAGTAACACCAAAAGCATGTTCAACTGCTTCTATACTTCTTGCATAGTGTGTACCCGTACAAACTCCACAAATTCTCATAGAAAGCATACCAGCATCTCTTGGGTCTCTACCTTTTAAAATAGTTTCAATCCCTCTAAACATTGTAGAACTTGCAAATGCATCTACTATGGTGTTATTTTCATCTATAACAGCTTCAACTCTTAAATGTCCCTCAATTCTTGTAATAGGGTCTACTATTATATGTTTTTTACTCATCTATTCATCTCCTTTTTTTCCAGCAGTTGCACTTAATGTGGCATGAATACCAATCCCAATTCCAGCAGCAGTTAAAAGTCCTAAACCAAACTCATCAACAGTTTTTTCAACTCCACCAGTTGGAGCTTTGAAATGTGTATCTGCCATTGGTCGCTCTTGTGCATATTTATCCCAAAAATCTGGCTCACTACAACCTATACAACCATGACCTGCACCTACTGGCCAGTTTGTACCACTATTGTATTTTACAACCGAACAGTTGTTAAATGTCATTGGTCCTTTACAACCCATTTTATATAAACAGAAGTTGTTTTTAGCACCCTCATCACCCCATTCCTCTACAAATTCACCAGCATCAAAGTGAGCTCTTCTTTCACAATTATCATGGATACGATAACCAAATGCAAATTTAGGACGATTTAGATGATCTAACTCTGGCACTTGACCACTTAACACAAAATGAAGGATAGTTCCTGTTATATTTGCAGGGTTTGCAGGACAGGCAGGGATATTAATGATAGGTTTACCCTTAACTATATCTTGAACACCAACAGCACCAGTTGGATTTGGAGCAGCAGCAGGAACACCACCAAATGTAGCACAAGTACCAACAGCAACAACAGCAGCACTATCTCCTGCGACTCTTAAAAGATGCTCTTTAAATGTTTCTCCACTAGCCCCTATAGTTCCATAGTAGCCATCCATCTCCATAGGTATAGAACCCTCAACAACACAAAGATACTTACCTTTAAAAGTTTTCATAGCTTCATTTAGATGTTCTTCTGCTGCATGACCAGCTGCTGCCATTAGTGTTTCATTAAACTCTAATGAGATAGTCTCAAGTATAAGCTCATCAATAGTTGGAGCATCACTTCTTAATATCGCTTCAGAGTTACCAGCACAATCTTGAAGTTCTATCCAGATAACAGGAACTCTATTCATAAGCTCTGCTGCTTTAGCTACAAGTGGAGTAAACTGAGCGGGAAGCATAAGCATTGCACAAGCAGCACTCGCCCACTTCATAAAATCCCTTCTAGTTAATCCTTCACTCTCTAGTACATTATCTATAGAGATTTTGTTAGCAACTGGAGTGTTTTCTAACTCTATTAACCTTTCATTCATCCCTTGAAGCAAATCATCGTAATATTTTTGACCACGATTTGTATTAACTTTTGCACCTTTTGCACTAAATAGTTGCATAAGGGCATCTCTTCTATCTGCCATAGTTAATCCTTCTTTAGTTTTAATTACTCATAAATGAATAATCATTCAGTTAGTATATTAACTAGAATATTCTTTTGATACTCTTAAAGTTTATTTAAAAAATAATATTTATTTAAAAAAAGGAAGTTTAATAACTTTATATCTAAGTCATAAAAGGATTTGAAGGTTTTATCTCTATTTCATACCCTAGATGATTTAAAATAGTGTTTAGTGTTACTATAGATACTTGAGCAATTTGTCCATTTTCAAGTTTAGAGAGTGTAGCACGACTTATACCAGCTATGTTTGCTAACTGTTCTTGGGTTATATGTTTTTCTTTGCGTAGTTTTTTAACACTACTTCCAAGTTCTAGTAAGTTCAAGAGGTAGCTCCTTTATGGTTTTATTTTCTAAAGATATGGCAAAACTCTCACACATTCTAGTACCAATCACACTAAAATCAGGGTTTTTTGATATATATAATTTTATATCAACTATGCTCTCTTTTATAGCTTCTACACATCTGTTGTATATGAGATTTGCCTCTTTAGTTGTTAACATACAGTTTTTTACCCCAAATTTAGTAAGTATATCTTTGTTATACCAAAGCTTTTTACCATCAAGTATAAGAGCTGGTTTATCTTTAAAAATATAAGCAGTTGTATTTACTATGTCATAAGCTGGGCTTAGAAATATGTTTGAAAAGTCTTTTGAAAAAAGAAGTCCAAAGTTTTTAAGGTGTGCATCTCCATTTTTAAGTAAATAGTTCATCATAACTATTTTAAAGTACTCTTGCAGAGCCTCTTTTTTATTGCTACTAAATTGTGAGATGATTTTTGCAACCTGTTCATAACTTCTGTCATATTTGTTATCTCTGTTTTTATCCATGAGTGAGAGTATCTCTTCAAATCCTAAAACTTCATCTTTTTGAAATATAAAATTCTCCACTACTAAAAACTTTTTATTTTTAGATAATTGCACTTTTGCTGTATTTATCCCAGCTTTTTTACAAGTTTGCATACAAAAGTACTCATTTTCAGCTAGGTTTGGATACTCATCACCCCAAGTTTTAATGATATACTCTTTGATATGCAGGGTTTCTTTTTCTCTTAAAAGAGCTAAAGTTTTTGGTTGAACACCACTAATGGCATTTTTATTTAAAAAAATATTTAGTAGTTTACTAAAAGTATCATTAGAATCATTTTCCAAGATGTTGTTAATCTTTAAAAATTCAAAATCTAGTTTTGAAAAATCACTTACAAAATCAACTCTTGATTTAATGTTTGGTGAGAGTTTTGAAAAGATAAGATAATCATCAATATAACCATACTCTTTTGTCAAAATCTTTATAGTCAATAAGATACTCTTTATCATCTTGTGTAAAAGTAGCAATCTCTTTTTCATGTAAATATAGTTTTACCATATTTAACTCTCTTTTGTATAAGTTGTTTTACAATAATACTACTAAAAGATATAAATGTCAACTAATTTATACATTCATATCTAAAATCAATGAGTAGTACAAACAGAACAAACATCAAAAGATTTAAAAATAAGTTCAGCTATTTTGGTATCTTTTTGACCTATCATAGCTTTTTGAGATACACCAAGCTTCTCTGCTGTGCCATTACTTAAGTTCCATTGTGTTGGAGTTATAATTTCATAATTTTTTATAATGCCATTTTCAAGCTCTACCTTATGTATGAGAGAGCCTCTTGCTGCTTCAACAACACCGATACCAGTAGCAGTTACTTTAGATATATCCATATTTGGTTCTATATATGATGATTCATCCAATTCTATCGCATCCAAAAGCTTTTTTGAGTGTTTTAAAAGTTGTGGTATCTCACATACTCTTGCTAAGATTCTACTAAATATACTATCTGCATATCGTCTATGTGCATCCTTTATGAGAGGTGTTTTTTTAAGCATAGCACGACTTAGTGGACCTACTTCAAAATAACTATCTTTATATGTAACATTTTTTGCTAAAGATTTTTGATTTAGCTGCTCTTTTACATCTAAAATATTTAGATTTTTACTAACTCTTGTTTTTATAGACTTTCCACTCTCAAAGTATGAATTATCTCCAAAAACTATGAATCTATCATAACTTTTACCAAGATGTTCTAATGAGTTTTGCTTTATATATCTAAGTACTTTTGGTAAATCTCCATCTTTTGTAAAAATATTTTCTATATTTTTACACTCTAAAAGCTCTTTTGTATCTGCTATGACTATATTTTGTTCAAAATATCGTAGTGTTTCATCTATATAACCTTGAAGTTTTACTATATCCATAACAGTTACTTCAGATACTATACCACCAACAATAGCATAAGATGTATGAGGATACTGCCCTGCTATAGTTGCTATAGCTTTTGACATAATTTGAGAAGGTTTTGTAGCTTTTAAGACACTTTGTTTATGTCCCAAAAGAGGTAATATAGTTAGATAAAACCACTTAAAATGGTTTTGTATAAGTTCAAAATTTAATGTAAGTTCTCTTATGATTTTAGCTTTATTTGAGATTTGTAAATCTTTATAACAATCTTCAAGTGCCTTAGCAGTAGCTATGAGATGAGCATGACCACATATACCACAAACTCTAGGGTTTATAACAAGTGCATCTAAAGCTGGTTTATCTTTTAGTATATTTTCTATATTGCGAGTTGAAAAAAACTCTATATCTACAAAATCTATCTTTTTATCTTCATCAAAAGAGAAGTTTAGTTTTGCTTCACCCTCTATCTTTTCTATAAGTTTTATCAAAACAGATCCTCTTCAAGTCTTTTTATCTTAAATGCTTTTGTAACCCCTGCTAGTGTTAGGTATGTTCTTTTTCCAACTCCAAGTGGTAGGTTTTGAGGTATACCCATATTTTTTTTGGTTTTAAAAAGGTTTTGTTTTGGAAAATCTGGAGATGTACATCCCATGCATGGTAGCCCTGCTCTTGTTTTTGAATTTACCTCATTCCAAAGTATTTTATTGCAACTTGCATTTGTATATGGAGCTTGACAACCATGGTCATAAAACATGCATCCCTCTTTATTTCCAAAAGTGTGGCTATCTACTTTGTATTCAAAATACTCATTTCTAGTACAACCATTATGTACAGTATAAGCAAAAAATTCTTTTGGACGCAGGTAGTTGTCTAAGTGTATTTTTAAGTCACTTTTTATCGCATAAAGAGTCGAAGCAAGCACTTCTGGCTGTATAGGGCAACCAGAGATAGAGATAGTCTTATCTTTTAGTGTTTTAAATAAAAAAGTTGGTTTTTCTTTGTCAAAATGGAGTCCTGTTGTATAAGCATATCCACTTTGAGAAAAAATACCACCAAAAGTAGCACAAGTTCCCACTGTTATGATTTTTTTTACCCTGTGAGCATATCTATCTATGATATTTATGATAGGTTCATCAACCTTTTTAAACTCTGGAGAGATTGCACCCTCTAAGATGAGTATATCACACTCCAAATCTTTATGTATAACATCATCTAAAGTGTAAAGAGAGTCTATAATGGGATGATATACAAACTCAAAATCAGCTAAGAACTGTTCTAAATTTTGATAATTTAAAAAAGAGTGGGTGTTACCATTGCAAGATATAGCACTAAGCCATAAAATTTTAGTTTTAGACACTCAATGCCTTGTATATGTTATAACTTATATCATCTATATATTCATCTAATTCTTTTGGAAGAATATTTTCCCCTTTTAAAAACACCATTCCACCAAGATAACCCATAAAAAGACCAAAAGCAGAAAAGAAATCTTGATCTCTTAATTCCCCAGATTTGACACCTTCTTCAAAATATATCATTATCTCTGTTACAAATTCATTAACACAAATCATACCTTCACAACCATCTAAAAAAACTTCACGATTTGAAAGGTATATGCGTAAAAAGTAGTCTATCATCTCTGGTCTTGATATAGCAGTTTTAAAATATATTTCTATAATTTTTTTAGTTTTTTCTTCTGTTGATATATTTTGTTCATTTATTTCTTTTATTTTTTTCCCAAGATATACTGATATATATTTAATAATCTCTTTTGCTAAAATATCTTTTGACTTAAAATAATTATACATATTTCCAACACTCATTTTAAGAGTTGAAGCAATATCTGGTATAGTTGTGGCATAAAATCCGTTTCTAGCAAAAAGTAATAAAGCATTTTGAATTATTTGTTCTTTTCTTTGCTCTTTTTTGGTTGACAAAATAAACTCCTAAAGTATTTAAGATATTATAACTTAAAATTTCTAACTTTTGTGATATGATAAAGTATAGAATATAAAAATGGATAAATAATGAAAATAGTTATATTAGATGCACTAACTTTTGGTCAAACCAACTTGAGTGAGTTTAACTCTTTAGGGAATGTTGAGATATACCAAACAACTACCCCTTCACAACTACATGAACGTATTTTAGATGCAGTGGTTATAGTGACTAACAAGGTTGTTATAGATGCAAAAGCGATGGAGATTGCAAAAGATTTAAAACTTATCTGCATAGCTGCTACTGGGATGAATAATATTGATTTACAAACAGCTAAAACTAAAGGTATAGAGGTTAAAAATGTAGCAGGTTACTCAACTCAGTCTGTAATCCAACACACTTTTTCTATGCTTTTTTACCTTGTGGGACATTCTCGTTACTATGATGAGTATGTAAAAGATGGTTCTTATGCAAAAAGTCCTATCTTTACAGATGTATCAAAACCATTTTTTGAAATACATGGTAAAAAATGGGGTATCATAGGACTTGGAAGTATTGGTCGTGGTGTTGCAAATATCGCTCAGGCTTTTGGGGCAAAAGTGTGTTACTACTCCACAAGCAAAAAAAATATAACACGCGATTTTTTAAATGTAGATTTAAAAACACTTTTAGATACTTGTGACATCATCTCCATACATGCCCCACTCAATGAAAATACTCAAAACTTACTAGATTATAAAGAGCTTCAAGATGCTAAAGATGGCTCTATCATTTTAAATCTTGGAAGAGGTGGAATCATAAACGAAGATGCAGTAGCTAAAATCATAGATGAAAAAAATATATCTTTTGGTTTAGATGTTTTAACAAAAGAGCCTATAGATAAAAATCATCCACTTTTAAATGTAAAAAATAAAGACAATCTTTATATAACTCCACACATAGCATGGACATCCATAGAAGCTAGAGAAAAACTTATCGCATCTGTTATAACAAATATAAAAGAGACACTTTAAGCCCAGTATGGCAGAGTTTTCTCTCTTTATATCTGCATTTTTAGCAGCTACTATCTTACCTTTTTCTTCAGAATTAGCCCTTTTAGGTGCTATCTCAAGTGGTATGGGAAAGTTAGATGCAGTGCTTTTTGCATCATTTGGCAATATCTTAGCAATAGCACTAAACTACCTTTTGGGCTTTTTTTTATATGAAAAAACACATAAAAAACTAAATATTTCAAAATTTGGTCGTAAAAGTTTAAAACTAGGGCATAACTACGGCTATTATGCACTACTTTTATCGTGGCTTCCACTCATAGGTGACCCACTTACTCTTGTTGCTGGAGTTGTTAGGTTAAACTTTATAAAGTTTATAATTATCGCTGGAATCTTGAGGATAATCAGGTACTACATCTTAACTCTTATGTTATAATAAAACCCATGAAAAAGCTTATACTCATCATACTTTTAACACTGTCTCTTCATGCTTTAGTAACACATTCAGACAAAGTTTCTTTGCAACTTATGTGGTTAGAACAGTTCCAGTTTGCTGGTTATATAATGGCAAATGAAAAAGGTTTTTACAGGGCAAGTGGCTTAGAAGTTGAGATAAAAAAGTATAAGTATTCCCTCGATACAGTAGATGAAGTTTTAAATAGGGGTGTAACTTTTGGTGTTGGTCGTTCAAGCCTTATAAAGCTTCGCTCAGAAGGGAAAAAAGTTGTTTTGTTATCTGCTATTTTTCAGTCATCTCCTTTTGCACTTATAAGCCTAAAATCATCAAATATAAAAACTGTAAAAGATTTTAAAAATAAAACAATCATGCTTACAAAAGATGTCATAAACAGTGCATCTGTTCACGCTATGATAGCATCAAATAACCTCAATAAGAAGGATATACACTTTAAAGAACATACATTTAACCTAAATGAACTCATAGATGGTAGTGTAGATATCTATGCCGGGTATATCTCAAATGAGCCTTTTAGTTTAAGTGAAAAGCAGATTCCATATAACATGATCTTACCAAAAAATGATGGTTTTGATTTTTATAGTGATATCCTTTATACTTCTCAAAGAGAGGTTGAACAACATCCAGATATAGTTAAAAAGTTTAAAGAAGCATCTCTAAAAGGTTGGAAATATGCTTTTGAACATATAAAAGAGAGTGTTAAGATTATATATGAAAATTATAATCCTCAAAACAAAAGTATAAAAGCTCTAACTTTTGAAGCAAATGAATTAAAAAAATTAGCATATATCAAAGATATAGAGTTAGGAGATATAAATAAAGAGAAGATTTTAAGGATGTTTGATATTTACAGACTGATGGGATTGATAAATAACAAACTAGATATAAAAGATTTTATCTTTAACAGTGACTCAACACTCTTAAACTCTCAAGAAAAAGCGTATCTAAAAAGAAAAAAAGAGATAAATATCTGTGTTTTACCAAACTCACTTCCATATAGTGCTATAAAAAATGGTAGATATGTAGGTATAGGTGCTCAACTGCTAGCAATAACAAAAAAATATACGCAAATACCATATAAACTTATCCCTACAAAAACTTGGATGGAGCCTTTTAAAAATGGTATAGATAATAAATGTGATCTACTCCCCATAGCTTCTAAAACACCATCAAGAGAAAAACTTTTTAGATTTACTACACCTTATCACTTAGAGCCACTAGTTGTTGTGATGTTAAAATCTAAAAATTACTTTTTAGACTTTAAAAGCATCCTAAACAAAGAGTTTGCTATAGTAAAAGGGCATGCATTTATAGAACAGTTAAGGCTAAAATATCCAAACATAAAACTACATCTTGTAAATAATACTAAAGAGGGTTTGCAAAGTGTTAGAGATAAAAAATATGATGGCTTTATAGATGCACTAATGAGTGTTGCTTATGAGCTTAGACTGTCTTCTACAGATGATTTGAAA
>JAADDU010000029.1 GCA_013153755.1 Campylobacterota bacterium
TATCTAAAAGAGCATCTTCTGCATTTTTTATGAGGTTTAGTATAACTTGTTTTAATTCATTTGTATGTGTATAAAATTTAGTATCACAGTCTAAATCTCTTATGAGTTTTATATTTTTATCCATAAGTAGTGTTTCTATGATACCAGATACAGAATTAACTAGTTCTCTATAACTAGTTTGAGTTTTTTTGTTATTTGTTTTGAAAAATTCTCTAAAATCATCTATGGTACTACTTAGGTGTTTTGTGTAGCCTAAGACATCATTAGATAGCTCTATAGCTATTTCATTAGTTAGTTTATCTTTTCTTGCTTTTAGTAAAATACCTGCACTTGTAGAGCTTATAGCAGCTAGAGGTTGTCTCCATTGGTGTGCTATCATGCTTATCATTTCACCCATTTGAGCTAGACGGGATTGTTGTAGAAGCTGTTTATCTTTTGTGCGACTTTTTTTAACTTCTTGGTAAACTTTTCTTTCAAGCTCTTTATTTATATTTTCCACTTTTGCTTTTTCATGAAATAGCTTCATATTTAAATTTTTTAGCTCTTCTTGAATTTTTTCTTTCTCTCTTTGCCTTTTTAAATCAAAAAATGAAAACCAAATAATGATAAAAAATATAAATGTAAAAAAAGAAAACCCTATTCTAAAGCTACTTCCTAGCTCATGCAATATATACTCAAGTACATCAAACTCTTTTGCTGAGAAATCAACTACTATAAGAGCTATTATTTTATCATCTACTATCATTGGATTTATAAAAGTAACCCATAGACCACTCTCATCTTTATGTTCAAAATAGAGTGGTTTCTTTGTTTTATAGACCTTATCCCATTTATCTAATTCTATAGGTGTATAAAGTTCACCAAAATCACTTTTATCTTCTAAGATTTTTGAACCGTCAAGTAAAAACCTATAATCATCTTTTTCTGGATTTGGTTTATCAACTACATATATGTATCTATATTTTTTTGTTATAAAAAGTCTTAAATAGTCATCTATTAGGTCAATCGTTTTAGTATCATCTTTTAGTGATTCATATAAATTTTTATTTTTTGTGTACTGTCGTAAATTTTGTATGATATTATTTGTTATATCCGTTGTGTATTCTATGTTTGAATTAAAACTTGTTTTGATAATATCATCTTTTGTTCTTTGAAAATGCAGATAGATGATAAAAAGACCGATAAATAAGATTATAGCGACTATATTAAATATGTATGATGCTTTAGCATTATGTAATTTTTTCATCATTTTATATACTTTTGTAGACTTGAGTCTATTTCGAGATTAAATTCTTCTAACTTTTCTTTTTTAAATTTAAGTTGAGGACGACCTTTTCTCCAGTAAAAAGCACCAAAAGCATTTGGAGATATTTTATATGTTTCATAATCAGTTGCAAAAAGTGGTTTATCTTGACACTTTATATTTTTAACTAAACCTATTATAAGTAGTGCATCTTTACACTTGTTTTCTATGATAAACTTTTTACTTCTTCTAAGTATAAATTTTATCTCTTTATCAGCATATATATGGATAGGTATTTTAAAGATAAGAGGTATAATTCTCTCATAAAACCTAAGCTCATAGTCTATACTTGCATGAGCATATATAGTGATAAAAAGTAAGAAAAAAAGTATTTTTTTCATCTAAAATAGGTACTCCAAATTTATTAAAACTTTTCTATCTATAGAAGATACATTTAAAGGTGTATCTAAACTCCAAGTCATAGGATTCATAGGATTAAAAGTTGGTGCAGATGTATCTATACGGTTAAATATAGTCTCTTTAGATTTGTTAAGTAAGTTTTGTCCTTTTAACGAGATAGAAAAATCTTTAGAATAGTTGTATTTTATACCTGCACTATAATCTATATAAGAGACTCTCTCTAGGTTATTTCTAAAAAACACAACTTCATTAAATATATCAAACTTATCAAATGTATTTAAGTTTCTTATTATTGCATTATATTGTTTTAATCTTTTTGGAGACATATCTAATGGTAAATTAAGTATATCTGTCATACCTAAATCTATAAAAAACTTGTCATAGTTGTGATATTTATATGTCCATCTAAGGTTTATACCACTAATAGAGATACTATCATAAGTTTTAACACGGCCAAAGTTCCCAGCATCTGGAGCTAAATAATCATCTATTAATGTATATCCAAATAAAAGTTCAAATTTATTATTGTCTTTTTCATAGATTATATCTTCCATAAAAGTATGTTGTTTTTGTGTTTTATATTTACTATCAGGGTATGCTAAAAATGCAGCATTTCCTATCATGTAAGGGTCTAATGTTATTTCAAAATATGAACCTACAGTTTTTACTATCCAGTTGTCAGTTGTGTATGTGTGACCAAGTCTCAACATAGGTATATTATCATCTTGTACTGAGTTGTTGTTGTTTATTTTGGAACCACTTATACCAAAAGTAAGTATTGAGTTCTCAGCAAAAGAGTAGTTGTCCTCAAGAAAAATCGTTAGTATATTTTGTGTATCTGAAGGATCTAGCTTTTGTATCTCTCTGCCGTTAATATTTCTTGTGGTAAATTTATAAATTTTTGTTCTAAATTTTGCACCAATCGTTAGTTTATTTGAACCATTTTTGAGTTTATATTTTAATTCTGAACTAAAAGTATTTGATTTTGTTACTAAGTGCATAGAAGATGGGGAAAACAGGGCATTTAAATCATCACTTAAGCTAGTATTTCCAGATATATGATCATAAGCTAGAAGGTATGAAAAATTATCTATAGAACCATCATAACCAACATGAAAATATGTGCTGTGAAGGGTTGAATCTGTAGGTGAAGCATCTATACTTTTATTTGCAAATATATCTCTATCTTGGTATTTTCCTGTTAAGAGTATATTGTGATTGTCTTTTTTAATTGTTGAGAGAAAAAATGATGTTTTAGAATCTTTTGATAACTCTTGATCATGACTGTAATATTTTTTTCTTTTGTTATTATGAAAAGAACCAAAAGCAAAATATGACCAATCATTTAGTTTATCTGCATAGTAAAGATTTGTTAAGGCACTACCATAGTTATCGCTTCCTAAAAGAATTCTACCACCATTATCTCTTTTAACAGTTTTTGTATAAAGTTTTATAAGTACATAAGTTGGTTCTGTTGAGTACTCATAAGTTGGGTTTTGACTATAAACTTCTATATGGTCAACAAATCCTATATCTATATCTCCATAAGTTACTATACCACTGCCTATGATGCCTCCAACTATTTCTTGGTTGTCTATAAAGACTCGTATATTGCTACTTACAAATGGTAAACTTGTTCCATAAGTTAGTGGGTCAGGAAGACCGAGTCTATTTTCTGCATATCTAAATGGATACATGGAGTTTAAAATGTCTTTTAGATTCCTAGCTTGCATTCTATTTATATCATCTCTTGTGTATATAAAAGAAACACCACCATTTTCAAGTTTTGTTTTTTGCGATAAATCTGTTTTTTTCTCTATATCACTAATGAGATCATCTATGCTTATATCATTTGCATATAAATTGTTTAAATTACACAAAAGTAAAAGTGATATAAATAAAAATTTCATAAATTCCCCTCCCTAATTATATTGGGTAACAAGTATTATCCATTATTTTATATTAAATTTCTTTTATGGAGATAAATTTTTCTAATTTTTGATGTGATTTGGTGTTTTTTATTGCAAATCTTAGATATCTATAATCCAAATAGTCAAAATTGTCACATTTTCTAACTAAAATTTTATGCTTTATGAGGTGTTTAAAAATGTTTTTTCCCAGCTTTTGTTTTACTAAAAAAAAGTTTGCATCGCTCTTGTATATTTTACTAAATTTTTTGCTATTTTTTAAAATCTTATAAAGTTCTTCTTTGTGCTGTTTATGAAGTTTTAGAGTTTCTTTTTTAAAGTCTTTATCTTTTAGTCTTTTAGTTAAAAATTTAACATCAAAAGAAGATAGATTCCATAAAGGAGGTTGTAGCTTTTTAATGTTTGTTTTATGAGAAAAAATAGCTCCTATCCTTACCCCTGCACATGAGTAAAATTTTGAAAACGATTGGATTATATATAGTTTTTTGTACTTATTTATCATATCTCGTGATGATTTAAGTTGTTCAAATTCTATGAAACTTTCATCTAGGATGATGGTGCAATTTTGCTTTATCCAAAGCTTAAAAAGCTTATCTAAATCATAATATTTTGCATCTGGTGTAGATGGATTTACAAATATAACTATGGAGTTTTTTTTAGGTTTTTTATAAAGATTTTTAAAGCGATTTATCTTGATGATTTTTTTAGTATTTGATGCTTTTTCATACTCGCCATAAAGTGGGGCATAAAGATAAACTCTCTTTTGTTTTAATGAGCGTAATAGTTCAAAAATAGCTGAAGTCGCACCATTAAAAAGGGCGATTTGAGAGGATGAAAGATTGTAATTTTTACTGATGGTTTTTTTAAGTTTTTTGTATGAAGTATCTGCATATTTTGTTATGGTTTTGTTATCTATTTGATATAGATTTATGTTTGATGAAAAGTCGATAATTTCACCACTTTTACACCCTGCTTTTTTAGCATATTTGTAGATATTTGCCCCATGTTTCATAAAAGTTCCTTTGCTTTTTTTGTGGTTTTATGATGGTTGATTCTAAGAAGTGCATAAAATTTAGATGCATAACACATCTCTTTTAAAAGCTCTTTTTTTGAGAGTTTTTTTACACTTTTTTGGTTGTATGTTTTTAAAAACAGTTCTATAAAAAGATTTTTCTCTTTAGTTATACCAAACCCTATAAGTGCAACTGCTACATCAAAAGTAAAACTTCCCACCCCTGCATCTATGAAGTCAAAAACTGCTATCTTTGAGTCATCAAAAAGGGTGTTGTCTTTAAATATATCGCCATGAATTATGCCATCATGTTTATGTTTATAACTCTTTAGTGCATCTAACTTTTTATAGTATAGAAAAAAGTTGCTTTTTGTGTAGTTTAAATACTCTTTTATGTTATAAGCATCTAAAAAAATATAACCATTTGTCTGTTTGTAGGTGTTTAGATGCAGTGATGCCATAAACCTAGCTAAAGATTGGATATGAAAAGTTTTAATGTTTAGTGGCTCTTTTCCTTTTAGTCTTTCATATAGATGCCAATCATCATGTTCATTTAGATGTTTTGAGACATTTAGACCACTATGTTTTAGTTTATTTAAAAGCTTTTTGTCTGCATCTAACTTTTTTTGTATATCTCGTTCAAATTTTTTTAGTATATAACTTTTATTTTTTGTATATGCTATATATGTTGTGTCTATAACACCAGAGTTTGTTGGTATAAGTTTTGTAAAATTATACTCTTTAAATAGTTGGTTTAATTTTACTAGGGTTATGTTGGTTTTTACTCCCATATCTCTATCTCTTTTGTGTCGCTTTGATAAATGGCAAAAGAGCCATAGGGTAGTGAGAGTGCAAATGCTTCTTCTAAACTTATACCCCTAACATTTGATATAAAATTTTTTATAACACCACTATGTGTTACAACTAACACACACTCATGGTTAAGCTCTTTTATCTCAAAAAGCACTGCATCTACCCTTTTTTTAAACTCCTCAACACTCTCTCCACCTAGTGAATCTACCCAGCTTTTAAAATCTTTATATACGATGTTTGAGCTATTTAGAATCTCTTCATAACTCATCCCCTCATACTTTCCCCAAGATTTTTCCCTTAATTTATCGGTATATGCTGCATCTAAAGTGGGTTCTATATGTTTTAGAGTTTCTTTTGCACGAAGTAAGTCTGAGCAGTATATGGCATCAAAATCATACTTTTTTAGTTTGTTTTTTAAGTTTTGAGCATCAAGATAGCCTTGAGATGATAGACCTATGTTTATGTGTCCATTGTAACACCCTTTATATCTCTCCTCAACTTCACCGTGACGAACTAAAACTATCTTCATATACCAGCTCCAAGTAAGATGGCATTTAGTAAAATTAGCTCAGTCACTTCTATGCTAAAACCATACATATCACCACTAAATCCACCATATCTTTTGATGAAAAAAAGTTTTATGAAAAATATAACTAACAAAGATATAGCAAATACTAAAATATGGGGTATAGTTAGAAAAACAACACATAGCATGGTTAGCACAAATTGCCACCCCTTTAGCTCCTCTTTTGCTAAAAGTCCCATCCCTTTACCTATGTATGGGTAAAAATATATAGCTACTACCGCATTAAAGCGAGATAGCATCATAATAATAGGCAGGAGATAAAAAGCATCAAAAACAGCTAAAGATGAGGCTTTTAGTATCAAAAAACTGATGCTAAATATAACTCCCATCCCTCCAGCATGAGGGTCTTTCATAACCTCTAGTGCTTTTTCTTTTGGTACAAAAAGTCCATCTATAGTATCGCTAAATCCATCAAGATGCAATGCTCCTGTTAGTAAAACCATAAGAAAAAAGATGATGATACCTAGATGCAATGGTGTTAGATGCAATGATAAAATAGTGTGTAAAAAGTATAAAAACAGTCCAACTAAAAAACCAACAAGTGGGTAAAACATAACTGCATAGCCATTTATACCTTTGTAAAAATGATGAACCTTAAAAAATGGTATGATAGTTAGCATCGAGATACTTAGTGCAAAACCTTTAAAGAGTTTGTTCATTTTATCCTCGTAGATATTCCAGCTATGGTGTGGTAAACTTCATCACATCCACTAGCTATGAGTTGGGATAGTTTTCCACTTATGTCTGCAAACTCCCTCGCAAGAGCATTGTCTGGTATGATACCTGAGCCAACATCATTTAAAACAAATACAACCATTGCATCTAACTCTAAAATATCATTTAACTCATCTTGCATATCTTCATAATTAAAGCCGTGATAAAGCATATTGTTTATCCACATACTCACACACTCCACTAAAACAGCACTTTTAGCATCTTTTATAACATCAAAAAGTTTTAAAGGCTCTTCTATAGTTATAAAATCATCAGCTCTGCTTTTTTTATGTGCATCTACCCTTTTTTGCATCCCTGCATCTATGAACTCGGTAGTTGCAAGGTATAGTGGTTTTTGTTTTGAGTTTTTAAGTATGAAGTTTTGGGCATTGAGTGATTTTCCACTCTTTATGCCCCCTATAAAGAGTGCTTTCATAACATACCATACATTAGAAGTTCTATTGCATCTAACACCTCTTTGTTTGTTACACCGTTAGTAGATGCATAAGACAACGCTCCACCAGCACCAACCCCCTCTTTAGCTTCCCCCTCGTCATACTTTTTAAGTACAGGTATTTGAGCTTCACTAAATGAAAAAGTTGTATATACGGCATGAGGTGTATAACTTAGTTTTGAGAGTATGCTTTTTATGTCAGCATTTTTATCTTTTGCCACCCATGCAGTTGTTGCTAGTGTTATGTTATCACTCTTTAGCCTCATAAGTATATCTTCTCGAAGTGCATCTGCAACAAGTAAACAAGCTGCCATCTGAGTTCCACCCGCTAAAACCACATGAAATCTTTTTGAAGCTTCCACTAAAAAACCAGCACAAAAGATGAGCATGTTATCACTAACAAGTGAGAGTTTTGTAAAGTTATCCATGTCTGCATCTATGAGTGATAGTGCTTTGTTTATAGTTTGTTCTTTGATGTTGTTTGGAACATTTAAAAAGCTAGATGAAAAGGCATCTTTTAAATCATACCCTAGAGCTAAGGCAGTTGCAGTTGCAGTTGTTGTTCCACTTGGAGTGCTTTCACCTAAGATTAGATAATTTCCTTTTAGCTCATAACTTCTTCCAAACTTCATCCCCTTCTCAAATATGCTTCGTGCATCTATATCTGCACCTTTTGTTATGGACTCTGATGGTTTTATGTCAAAGTTATGGATGTTTATGTTTTGGGGGATACTATCAAACCCAAGATTTAAAACCTCTATACTAGAGTAGGGGTTGAGGTTGTGAACTGCCCTTGTTATGAGGGCTGGAGTTGGTACACCGTTTGGAGTCTCCGCCAACTCTGGCATAGAGAACACTCGTTCACTCACTAAAAACTCTGCATCTAGTGTGGGAGTTAGTGGTATTTTAGTTGGTATCCCAGCTTGAGTTATGCCCTCTATCTCACAAGTTTTTGTAACACTTGCACCAAGTAAAAAGTCTGCTTTACCATCTGGTAGTGCATCTGGTTTATCTGTAAATATATTGAGTGTCTGCATCTATAACCGTCACTTTTGTTTTTTTGAAATTGTATCTAAAACTTAGCTAAAATACAGTTATGAAACTATCACACCTAAAACAGATAAAAGATTATCTTAAAAAGTTTAAAAAAATATCGGCTGTATATAGAGTTAGTGACACCATTATAAAGATAGCATTTGATAGAGATGATGAGGTATATTTTGATATGCAACGCTCAAACTCAAAAATCTTTAAGTGCAAAGAGTATGCCCGTTCAAAAATATACAATGCCCCTTTTGATGTGGTTCTGGCAAAACGGTTTAACCGTGCAAATATCTTAGATGCAGAGCTTGTAAATGATGACAAGATTTTAAGGTTTAAAACCTCTTTGGCATCTGCTTATAAAGAGGAGATTACATATCTACAGTTTGAATTTACCGGAAAATATACAAATGTAATCATACTAGATGCAGAAGGTGTGGTTTTAGAAGCACTTCGTCATATAGACCTCTTTTCATCTTTTAGAGAAGTTAGGGTGGGGCAAAAGCTTTTAGATGCACCAACACCACCTTTTAAGGCAAAAGAGTACCCGCTTGATGATGTTGAGAAGTTTTTGTTTGATGAGTATGAAAAGCAGATGCAGTTGCGTCTTGAGGTGCTTAAAAAATCAAAACTAAAGATTTTGGATAAAAAGTTACAAAAACTTCAAAAACTTTATGACTCACTAGATGATGAAAAAAAACTACAAGATGAGATAGAAACTAATCAACTGTATGGAAATCTGGTTTTAAACAATTTGCATAGTATTAAGCCATATCAAAAGGTTATAAAATTAGATGATTATGAGGCTAATAAAGTCACTATAGAGCTTGAAAAAGAGTTTGCAAACCCATCACAAATACCATCTTATCTTTTTAACAAGTCCAAAAAAGCAAAACAAAAAGCATTGCATCTACATATTCAAAGGGAGTCTTTAAGCTCTAAGATAGAGCATATAAAACTTTTTATACATAGTGTAAAAGAGGCAAAAGATGTTTCAAAAATCGAGCTTCTTTTTCCAAAACAGCTAAAAAGTAAAAAAGTAAAAACAGATGATTCCATAGAGGTTTTTTGGATAGAGGGGTATAAAGTTTCACTTGGTAAAAATGAAAAAGGAAACATAGCACTACTTAAAAATGCGAGAGCTAGAGATATTTGGATGCATCTCAAAGATAGACCATCAACCCATCTTATCATCACAACAGATAAACAAAGTCTGCCTGAGCGTATCATAAAAAGTGCTGCAAAATTGTGTGTAGAGTTTAGTACAACTCAAAAAGATAGATTTTTGGTCGATTATACTCCACGCAGAGAGGTAACCATGCAAAATGGTGCAAATGTTTTGTATAACAAGTATAAAACCATAGAGGTAGATACAAGAGATTAGGAGTTTATTATGTCTATAGGTGCGATAGGTAGTACAATATACACAAACCAGATGACTGCTAGTGCATCATCTGTACAAAATGCTCACAATAACCGTGTAGACTTTCAAAATATGGTAGCACACTCTAGTGTTGTAGAAAAAGATGAAAAAGTATTAGAAGTACGCCCAACCGAAGAAAACCAAGAGGTTGATCCAGATAAAGAACATCAAAAAAATGAAGCAGACCAAGAGTTAAAAAGAGCTAAAAAAAGAGATGATGAAGAATCTAAAGAAGAAAGAGAGAGTATCTATAAATTAGATATTAAAGTTTGATTAGATATAATCCATAAAAGTTAAATTTAAGGAATTAAGATGAAAATATTGGCATTAGTTATTTTAAGTATGACATTGTTATTTGGTGCAGTTGATATAAATACTGCAAATGCAAAAGAGTTAGCAACACTCAAAGGCATAGGGATGAAAAAAGCATCTAGAATCATAAAATATAGAAAAAAGCACTGTTTTAAAACAGTAAAAGAACTTAGAAAAGTTAAAGGTATAAAGAAAAAAACTCTTAGAAAAAACAAGGGTAACTTAAAAGTTAGTAGATGTACTAAAAATACGAGAGTTAGAAGAAGATAGGTTTTTTTTATCTTCTTGCTCACTATTCCCTCACTACTATATGCTAATATTACATTAGTATTTTAAATTAAATATTTTTTAAAGGTTTTTTATTATGAAGAAAATTCTATTTACTTGTATATCTTTTTTGATTTTTCTAAATGGATGTGGTAGTACAAATAGTATTCCAGAATTTCCACCATATGTAGCTCCAGATTTTCTTGGTGATATTATGGATAATGACGCATGGTATGCAGATGCAACTACTGAAATATTGGAAGTAAATGTAACAGTTCCAACACCAAACGATTTTGTATGTTCTCCATACAATGACTTAAGTGCTTTAGCTAGACCTTGTACTATGGTTGATGTGTATAATGATGCAGATGCAAATGATGACTATAAACCAAAATTACATGTTTTAATGCAAGCAGGGGATTTTGTGGTTGGAAATGAACTTCCAAATGCATCTTTTTACCAAAAAGGTAAATCTACTAGACGTTCTAAACAAAAATCTTATAGAATAAAACTTGATTCAGAAACTAATTTATTTCATGGAGAGAGAACTTTTCAAATGAATAAACACCCTTATGATTATTCTAGAGTAAGAAATAAATTGGCATTTGACCTTTTTGAAACTATCCCAAATTTTACAAGCTTAAAGACTAGGTTTGTTCACATGATGATTGATGAAAATGGAACTGGAAATTTTGTAGATTATGGTCTTTTTACTCATATAGAGCAAGCAGATATAGAATTTCTCGCAAATCGTGGTTGGAATAAAGATAACAATCTTTATAAGGCACAAAATTTTGACTTTAGAATGACAGATGCATTGCTATTGGATAAAAATGGAGAACCTGTGGATTCTGATGCTTTTGATGAAAGGATAGAGATAGTAAGAGGTAAGCATCATCAAAAATTTGTAAATATGTTAAATGAAGTAAATGCATGTACTACAGATGCTCAGTTTGAAATAGTTTTTA
>JAADDU010000107.1 GCA_013153755.1 Campylobacterota bacterium
GCTTCTACTGTGTTGTTTAGATACACCACTGTAGCTATAGAGATAAAAGCCAATGTTCCTAAAAATATAAGTGCATAAACTATGGCTTTTTTTACCATTTTATGGATGTTGAACTGTTTTACACCATTGTCATCGTGTATGGTTACTGTAAAATGGTCATTCATATTTTTTGCCTTTTCATAAATGCTTCAACAACACTAAACGAACCAAAAACTAAATAGTTTTCATCTGCTGTGATATCTTTATGTATAGTATATTCTATCTCTAAATCTTTTAAAACACTTTGAAGTTTTGAAATCTCTTGAATTCTTTCATTTGTTATCTCAATGATTTCAACTCTTTTAATGATGGGTTTTAGTATATTTAAAATCTTTTTATACTCTTTATCTTTATAAGTATTATAGATAAGAACATATTTTGATGGATATAAAGAGTTAAGTAAAGCTGTTGATGCTAGTGGATTATGACCAACATCTACTATGATATTTTTACCAAAAGCACTGCATCTACCAAAAAGTTTAGAGTTTTTAAAGCTTTTTACTTCATACGGTATGCCTAAAAATTTAAGTGCTGATATACTTAACTTTAAATTTTCTACTAAATATTCCTGAAGACTTAACTCTTTGGTTATATTTTTTATCTTAAGAGTATCTTCTGCATCTAACATCTCATCATACATATAAACCACTGCATCTAACGACTCTGCAACCTCATAAACCACTGCATCTTGTTTAGCTAAGATAGCATCTTTTTGTATGGCATTTAACTTTGTTGTAGCTATCTCTTTTAAAGAAGTACCTAAAAAAGCTTCATGGTCGTAAGATATAGGGGTAACAAGAGTTAATATTTTATCAAAAACTGCTGTTGCATCATGTTCACCACCAAGACCAGCTTCCATCACAACAAACTCACAATTTTCATAAACAATCATAGATAAAAAAGTGGTATATTCAAAATAACTAAGAGCCTCTGCATCTACTTTATCTAAGATAGAGTATAGTTTTTTATGTGCCTCTTCTAGTATCTTATCACTTACATCTTTAGCATTTAACCAAATTCTTTCATTAAATTTTAAAATGTGTGGAGAGGTGTAGTGTCCAACATTAAAACCTAAGTTATAAAGAGCTGTCGCTAAAAAACGCCCTGTAGTACCTTTACCATTTGTCCCGATAAGATGGATGATTTTTGGTTTTGGTAGATAACTTTTAAGCTTTTCATATACGCGTGGCATACGAGTATAGTCAATCTCATTATAAAAGAGTGGCTTTTTAGCCAAAAATTCATCTAACAACACTTCTACTTATATGCTACTTGATTACGACCATTAGTTTTAGCCTTATAAAGATACTCATCTGCTGAATTGATAACATTTTTTAAAGATGCATGTTTTTTTCTCTCACTTACACCACAACTCACAGTTACTTCTATGCGTTTGTTTTTATACATAAAACGAGCCTGTTGTACATGTTTTCTTACCTTCTCTGCAAAAGTAACACCACCTTTAGTATCTGTATCACTTAGAAGTGCTAAGAATTCTTCTCCACCAAATCTACCAACAACATCAACACTTCTTGCTTCTTTTTTAAGTATCTTTGCAAAAGCACTAAGTACTGCATCTCCTGCATCATGTCCATGTTTATCATTAACAAGTTTAAAATGATCTAAGTCAAACATAACAACACTGTAGTTACGATTGTATCTTTGAAATTCTGCTTCTTTTACATTCATAAACTCATCAAGAGCCCTTTTGTTATAAAGTTTTGTTAAAAAATCTTCTTTTGAAGCATGTTTTGCTTCTTCTAATTCTTTTTCTAACTTACGCACTTTTTTACTTAACACATTTACTTCATCATTATGCCCTCTTAAATCTTTACTTAAGAGTTTAGTATTTTCCTCTAGTGCAGTCGCTATAACAAAAAGCTTTTTGTGTGCTACCTTAAAGTTTAAACTAGAATGTTCATTATAAGATTCTAACTCCCCTTTTATCTTTTGTATCTCTATTGTGGAGTCATCTGAACGCTCTATCATCTCTATAAGTCTAAGTGAGAGTTTATCTAGTACACCATCAAGAGATTCTACCATCTCTTTTACACTTTTTTTATCTAATGCTATCCTAAGAGATATGATGGAACGAACCTCTTTTTCTATCCCATCAGTATCTAAAAGTTCTGGGTTTTTCTTTAATTTTTGGCTAAGGTCTGCTATCTTATCATTTACACTAGATGCTATAGATGGAACAAATGATGAAACTAAAAGTGAAGCTACTTTTGAGAGTTCAGAATCATTTATATCACTAGTACCAATACCTTTTAAAGGTTTTAACCCCTCTATAGTCTTTTTTAGGTTAGTTGTATCTACTTTTCCAAAAGTTTTTAATTTATCTAAAAAACTATCATCATAAGTTGTTATAAAATTTACCCAATGTTGTCTAAATTTATCTAACTCTTGAGCATTTGGTCTTGAACCTAGAAGTTTTATACTTTTTTGAGCTAGTTCACTAGCCTCTGCATTATGTAAAACTTCAACAACTTGTAAAACTCTTTTTAAAAGCATCCCCTCTGATTCAAGTAGTTCTGAGCAAGTTGTTGAGCTAGTTCTGTTAACTTTAGACACTAAAAAACGAGTGAGTTCTGCCATAGTCTTGATTCTATAATTTTTCAATTCTTTTTGAATATCTTTATTTAGACTAGTCACAAACCTATCTATATGATGACAGTCTTCAAATTTCATACCTGCTTTTTGAGTCTCTTTACAAAAAGCCTCTGCATAAAAATCTGGAGTTAAAAGCTTACCCTCAAGTTCAAGTCTTTTTATAGATTTTTTTATGATACTTTGTATAGTCATTTTATTTTCCTTTTTTAGCTCTTGCACCCTCTGCTGAGAGTTGTGAAACAAATGAGTTTATAGCCTTAATAGCACTAAAACGGATAGCGTCAAACCTCTCTTTATCTGTAACTACTGCATTTGGTGCTATCTCAAAATCATAAGTTCCACTAGTTACATACCTCTTGGATGAACCATCCTTATACCTTAGAATATTTAAGATTAAAGACATTCTGTAACCAACAACAAACCCATCTTTATCATATACAACAGGGGTATATACAGGATCTACTATACTCAAAACAAGATGAGAATCAGAACTTGATTTATCTGTTAAAGAAGCATGAAAAACTTCTATAATAGCTTCATCGATAGCATCTTTTATGATAACAGTATTTTCAGGATCCTGCATAGAGATAATAATGCTTGTACTAACTCTCTCACCTAATGTATATCGTGCAAATTTTGCACTTGGTTTATAACCACAAGATACAAAAAGCACTAAGACTATAAGTGAAAAAAAGTACTTTAACATACTAACCCTTTACCACTAGATTTACAAGTTTTTTAGGTACAACAATCTCTTTAACTATTGTTTTATCTTCTAACCATTTAGATGCGCTATCTTTAGCTTTTGCAATGATATTTTCTTTAGATTCATCTATAGCCACTTCTATCTCACATCTTCTTTTACCGTTAATTGCAACACCTAAAGTTACACTATCTTCTAGAAAAACTTCTTCGATGATGTGCTGTTTTGTTAAGTTTTTAAGAGCAAATTTATCACTACTTATCTCCCAACAGATATGAGGGATAACAGGCTCTAGTATAGAGCTTAGTATCCAGTAACCCTCACTCCAAACATCTTGATTTTTTTGTGCATTTAGTGCATTTAGTGCTTCCATACAACCAGCAATCATAGTGTTAAAAGTGTATCTCTCATTATAAACTTCATCTGCTCTTTGTAGTGCTTCATACACTTTTTTTCGTGCAAATTTTTCATCTTTGCTTAGAGTTGAATGTTCTATAGTTGGGATAGTATCAGTTTTTACAACATTAGAACTTCTGTCATAAAATCTTTTT
Source organism: Campylobacterota bacterium (assembly GCA_013153755.1). The sequence goes on from JAADDU010000107.1 coordinate 3,907, forward strand.
ATAAACTTGTAAGCACCCTCTACACCACTATCGTTCCACTCTAACTCTTGTGTTGGTGGAGCTGCAAAAAGGATAAATAGTCTTGCTGTATCTGCACCATATTTTTCTATGATAGCATCAGGGTCAACTGTATTTCCTTTAGATTTACTCATCTTAGCACCATCTTTTAGCACCATACCCTGAGTTAAAAGTCTATCAAAAGGCTCATCAAAATCAACATAACCCAAATCACGGAAAACTTTTGTAAAAAATCTTGCATACAGTAGATGCAGTATGGCATGTTCTATACCACCAATATAGTGGTCAACACCCATCCAGTACTTGATTTGTTCTTTTGAAAAAGCTTCATCTTCCCAATTTACTTTAGATGCACAAAATCTTAAAAAGTACCAAGAAGATTCTACAAATGTATCCATCGTATCAGTTTCTCTAATCGCATCTTTTCCACACTTACTACATTTACAATGTTTCCAAGTTGGGTGATTTTCAAGTGGATTACCCTCCCCTGTTATCTTAGCATCTGATGGCAAGGCGATAGGAAGATTTTCTTTTTTCTCCATAACCAAACCACAATCATCACAATGTATAAATGGTATAGGTGCACCCCAATATCTCTGACGGCTAACTCCCCAATCTTTTAGTTTATAGTTTGTAGTTTTTTTACCTATACCTTTATCTTCAAACATTTTTATGATGTTGTATTGAGATTTTTTAGAGTTCATACCATTGAAATCTTGTGAGTTTATAAGCTCTCCAACCTCTGTATATGCACTTTTGCTAAAATCATGCTCACCCTCAAAAGGTTTTATAACTTCATTTATAGGTAAATCATACTTTTTAGCAAAATCAAAATCTCTATCATCATGAGCTGGAACTGCCATAACTGCACCACTTCCATAATCCATAAGAACAAAGTTTGCACACCATACTGGGATTTTCTCCCCTGTTAGTGGGTGGATAACCTCTAAGCCTAAAGCAACACCAGATTTCTCTTTTTGTCTATCTATAGATGAAGTATTTTTCATTTTTGTTATCTCATCTATAACCACTGCATCTAAAAGATTGTTATCACAAAGATACTTCACTATCTCATGTTCAGGTGCTAAGGCTGTATAGCTCACACCATAGATAGTATCTGGACGAGTTGTAAATACATCAAAACTCTCAAAGTTATCATCTAGTTTTGTTTTAGATGCATCATCAAAGAACAGATCAAATGCTAAACCGTTTGATTTGCCTATCCAATTTTCTTGCATAGTTAAAACTTGTTTTGGCCATCCACCTTCAAGTTTTTTCAAGTCTTCTAAAAGCTCATCAGCATACTGAGTGATTTTAAAATAGTACTGATTCATATCTTTTTTAACTATAGGAGTATCACATCTCCAACAACACCCATCTACAACCTGCTCATTTGCCAAAACTGTTTTATCGTGTGGACACCAGTTTAGCATCCCTTTTTCACGGTACAAAAGCCCTTTTTCAAACATATCTATGATGAAACCCTGCTCAAACTTGGTATAAAGCTCATCACTAGTAGCAAGTTCACGCTCTTTTGAGAAAGAAAATCCCAAAGATGCAAACTCTTTTTTCATATAGTCTATGTTGTCATAAGTCCACTCTTTTGGGTCTGCATCATTTTTTATAGCTGCATTTTCTGCTGGCATACCAAAACTGTCAAATCCTATAGGATGAAGAACATTTTTTCCTTGTTGTCTGTGAAACCTTGCAAAAGCATCACTTATAGAGTAGTTTCTAACATGCCCCATATGTAGTCTTCCACTTGGAAATGGGAACATACTTAAAATGTACTTTTTCTCTTTTATAAAATCTTCGCTAGGCTCAAAACTACCATTCTTTGCCCAATATTCTTGCCATTTTTTTTCTATATCTTTTGAAATGTATTCCAATTTTTATCCTAATATTCGTCGTGAGTTTTTGAGCTTTCTATATAAACAAGCCCCATTGAAAATATGTTAGCAATCAATGCACCTATAGCCAAAGCGATAGCCCAACTATCATCATGAACTACTTCTAAAAATATAAAAGCTGGTATGAGGTGAAGGTCTGCAACTAAAGAGGATGCCAAAAGTTCTGCTGAGAGTAAGTTTCTAACTCCAAGCTTTAAAAATGTTGATACTAAGTTTAAACTAGCAGCAACAAATAAAGATGCTGCTGTGTTTTCATACAAAAACCCCGCTATTGATGTTAAACTCATCAACGAAAAAAATACATATACTACCTTACCCCAATCCATACACTCATCCTTAAAAAATTATATTTATTATACAAAAAAAATCTTAACCTTATGTTTATACTTAAGTAATCTCTTGAACATTCTTAGCAACATACTTAAGCCAAAAGTAGCCAAATAATCCTGCAAACAATGATGCACTTAAGATTCCTATTTTAGCTTGAAAAATAAGTTCAGGATTACCAACAAATGCTAAATCAGCCACAAAAATAGACATGGTAAAACCAATGCCACCGAGAAATGCTACTCCAAAAATTTGGCTCATAGTGCTATCTTTAGGTAAAGATGCTATTTTTGATTTTATAGCTAGGTAGGATATTCCAAAAATTCCAATAACTTTACCAAACACAAGACCTAAAATAATACCTAAAGATATTGGTTTAGTAATAGTAGAGCCAATAGAATTAAAATCGATAGTTATACTAGCATTTGCCAAAGCAAACAAAGGTATAACAATAAGTGCTATAGGAAGATGTAAACTATGCTCTAGCCTAGCTGATGGTGTCTCTATATCATTTATGTTATCTTGTATATTTAGTAAGATTGCTTTTTGTTTTTCATGCATCATATGATCTTCACATACAGGAAACTTATCATATAAGTCCAATAATTTTCTTGTTTCATCTGTAAATGCAACTGGTGCTTGTTTTGGTTTTGATGGTATTGCCATAGCAGCAATTACACCTGCTATAGTAGCATGTACACCAGACTCAAGCATAAAAAACCACATCAAAACTCCAAGAATAAAATATGGTAAAATGGCATGAATCCCAAAACGATTTAAAGAGATAAGCAACAAAAACGCTACTCCTGATAGACCAAGTGCTAACATGTTTATCTCTTGTGTATAAAATATAGCAATAACTAAAACTGCACCTAAATCATCAACAATAGCAAGTGCAACTAGAAAAGTAACTAATGAAGTAGGTATCTTTTTACCTAAGAGAACCAAAGCACTAATGGCAAATGCAATATCTGTAGCCATAGGTATCCCCCAACCAGAAGCACCAACAGTTCCTGAATTTACACCTAAATATATGAGTGCAGGAAATATCATCCCACCAATAGCAGCCAATATAGGTAAAATTGCAACTTTAATATTTGAGAGTTCTCCAACTAAAACCTCTCTTTTTATCTCCAAACCAATAATGAAAAAAAAGATAGCCATAAGACCATCATTTATCCAATGATGAATAGTATGAGAAAGTTTCCAAGAACCAACATTAAAGTCTATTTTAGTATGAAAAAAATGAAAATAATTTTCTGAAAATGAAGTATTTGCTAATATTAAAGCCAATATAGTCATAGATAATAAAACAACACCAGTAGTCGTTTGAGCGTGTAAAAAGCGTTCAAATGGAGTCGAAATTTTGTTAAAAGCTTTCTCCCATGGTGCGTATAATTTCATCTTATTCCTTTAACTTGCTAAATCACAAAAAATTTATGTCCTATAATCAGCATTTATCTTTACATACTCATAACCTAAGTCACATCCATAAGCTTTAAACTTACCATCATTTATACCTAAATCACACGAGATGGTAAACTTTTTATGACCCATAACTATGGCACATTTTTTCTCCATCTCTTCATCAAAATAGAGCTCTCCTCTATCATATACACAATGGTTATCAAATGAGATTTTAAGTTTATCTTCATAGGCTTCAACACCACTTGCACCAACAGTTGAGGCGATTCTTCCCCAGTTTGGGTCTTCTCCATATAGTGCAGTTTTTACAAGTAGTGAGTCTGAAAGTGTTTTAGCTACCATCTCTGCTTCTCTATCATCTTTTGCACCTGTTATGTTATAAGTCACAAGTTTTGTAGCACCCTCTCCATCTCTTACCATCTCTAACGCTAAGAAATGCATGATTTTATGCAGTGCATCTCTAAAAGCATCTTTATCGTAAGTATTACTAGTAGAGTTTGACAAAAGCAGTACAGTATCGTTAGTCGAAGTATCTCCATCTACACTTATGGCATTAAAAGTTGTTTTTACCACTGCATCTAATATCTCTTGCATCTCATTTTTAGATACTTTTGCATCTGTAGTTATAAAACACAGCATAGTTGCCATCGCAGGGTTTATCATACCTGCCCCTTTTGCCATAGCACCTATGTTAAAACTACTTCCATCATCAAGTTTAACTTCAAGTGCTATCTCTTTTGAAAAAGAGTCTGTTGTCATAATAGCTTTAGATGCACTGCTTGGTTCTTTTTTAGTAAAATCAAACTGTTTTATACCTTGTAGTATCTTCTCTTTAGGAAGTCTAACACCTATAACACCTGTTGAACTCATAATCGGATTTTTAACACCTTTTATAGTAGTTAAAATCTCTTTTATATCTTGTACACCAGCTTTTCCAGTCATAGCATTTGCATTTTTTGAGTTTATAAGTATAAAATTTGTTTTAAATTCTCCCATCTCTCTAAAATGTCTAATGGGTGCTGCATACATCTTGTTAGTCGTAAAAACTGAAGCTACTTCACACTCGTCTTCACTATATATAAATGCCATATCTAAAGCACCATCTGCTTTTAAACCTCCACTTACACCATCAGCATAAAAACCATTAGATGCACATACCCCACCATCTTTTTGAACTATATTATACAAATTTCAACTCCTTTGGTTTTGTTCTTTTTATAAGCATATCTTTTGTGATAGCTATACCATCTTGTGTCCCTATAACAAGCAACTTACATTCACTTGTGATAAGTACATCTCCATTTGGCATAGAGATAAACTTACCATCTTTTTTTGTTATTCCAACGACAGAACTATTTGTCATTTGACGAATATGTGTTTCTTTTAGCTTCTTTAACACTGCCCAGCTATATTTTGGGATTTCTATCTCTTGCATATCTAATGGATTATCACTTTTATATAAAAACTCTTCTATAAGGTTTTCCATATCAGGTCGAGCAGCCATAGCACTAACTCTTTGAGCAGTTAGTTTTGTAGGACTTACTACTGTATCTGCTCCTAATTTTTTAAGCTTTTCAACATCACTCATAGATTCTGCTGCTGAAATCACATAGTATGGTCTTGGCAAGTCATGTTCTTTCTCAAATAGTCTAACTGAAGCAATAAGTGCGATATTATCAGCGATAGAATCCGATAAAGTTATAAGCCCTTTAGCAGATGCAAGATGAGCTTTTAGCATAGCAAGTTCTGCATGTGGTTCTGCTTTTAAATATATGGGATAGTTATGCTCTTTTGCCCATTCATCTATCTCATCTCTTGGGTCTATTACCACAAAAGGGATGTGGTTTTTTCTTAACTCTTTTGTAACTTCAAGAGTATAATCATTATGATAACATACAACAAAATGATGTTTTAAGCGTGCTATTTTATACAACATTCTTCGCTCCTTAAATATTTCGACTATGTGCCCTCTATTTAGTTCAGCCACTAAGATACCAACAGCAAGAGAGAAAACTGCAAATCCAGTTATGATAAGAGTTATGGTAAAGATTCTACCTACATCAGATATGGGGGCAATCTCTCCAAATCCAACAGTGGTAAATGTTATCCCTGTTTGGTAGATAGCATCCATAAGTGTAAAACCATCTATGATAACATAACCCAAAGTTCCAATGAGCATGATGAGAACTGTTAAGATAAGAGGTAAACGAAATGCTTTTAAATGTGGGTAAACTTCAGGAAGAAGTTTTTTGTCTGGTTTGGGAGAAGACTCCCAATGTAGGAATTTGCGAATCCTTTTTAAAAGATTCAACTTTCTATTCCTAAAAAATTAAGAATTTTTCTTAAGTGTGCGTAATTCTCTTGCAGAGATTTTAATCTTTTTTGTTGTACCATCTTCTAATGTGATACGCACTGTTCTTAAGTTTAGTAAAAAACGACGCTTTGTTCTGTTTTTCGCATGAGAAACATTGTTCCCACTCATAGGGCCTTTGCCACTAATAGCACATCTTCTTGCCATAATCAGCTTCCTTTTAGGTTTTTAAAGTTGCGAATTGTATCAAAATGAAGCAAAACCTAAACTTAAAGGCAAATTTAACTACTAAATTCAAAAAAAACATATCTAAAATTATCCTTTGGCTTAATCATCATTTTATTATTATATCTGTAGAATATGTCAAAAAAATGTCATTTGGTTTTAAATTATGATAACAAAACAAAAAATAAACGATTTTATAGACAAGATTCCACCAGCTCCAGAAGCACTTAAAAAAACCATCTCTTTATTAAATGATGGCGAACTTATAAAAGCTTCTAAAGTTGCTCAAAGTGATTTAGCACTTTGTGCATACCTTAAAGATTTAGTAAATAGGCCTATCTATGGTTTTAGCAATGAAGTTAATGATGTTTCACAAATTTTTGGTATATTGGGTTTAAATGGTTCTCAACAAGCAGTTTATAACTATATGATAACTTTACTAAATCCAGACAAATGGGTTTTATTTAATTTAAATACACACACTTTTTATGAACTTCAAGCAAAACTTTCTAAAAGATGGGAACAAATTTTAAAACATTTAGATATTAAAGATAAAACTATCTCTAGTGCTATAACTTTACTTCCAGCTAGTATCATAGTATCTGAAGCACTGTTTTGTGAAAAGATAGATGATGTAAACCTACTCAAAACAAATGCTTCACTAGACTATAACACTATATTATCTCGTCTTTGTGGTTTAGATCTATTTGATATATGTGAAAAAATTGCTATAAAATGGGATATGCCCTTAGATATAGCAAAAATCATACAAGCATCTTCAGGAATTAAACCAACAGAAGAAAAAGATCTAAATATACTTGGGAAGTGGATGCATTTACTTCTATTTTATGA
>JAADDU010000141.1 GCA_013153755.1 Campylobacterota bacterium
CCAAACTTTTTCTTGAGTTATATTCATCTCTAATTGTTCAAGTTTAGAAAGTAATGCTTGGATTTTTCGTTGTTTTATTCTTTCTTTTTCCTCTTTTTGTTTTTGAATTTTTTCTTGCTTTAGTCTCTCTTGTTCCTCTTTTAGTCGTTTTTCTTGAATCTTTTTTAATTCAGCGTTACTAAGAGTTGTATTAGTATCTAAATTTTTTGTAGTGTTGTTTTCTGCAAACAAAATAGATGCAGATAGCAAAAATAAGAAAAGAAGCTTTTTCATTTAAGAATCTCCAAATTTACTCAAAATAGATGTAATAAGTGTTTTATCTATGTTGTGAGTAATTTTTACATCACCTATCCCAACAGGTATGATAAAAGTTATCTTACTATCAGAACTTTTTTTATCTAAGAAAAATGTATCATAAAAATTCTCAACATCTTGAATATGGTAAGTTGTGTCAAGATTATACTTTTGCAACAGTTTCTCAACTCTATTTGCCTCTTGCTGGGTCATTAAGCCCATCTCAACAGAAGTTTTATTTGCCATAACCATACCTATGGCTACTGCTTCACCATGTAAAAATCTTTTATATTTGGTTTCATTTTCTATAACATGACCAAAAGTATGACCATAGTTGAGTGCTGCACGAATACCGTGCTCTTTTTCATCTTTCGCAACAACATCTGCTTTTGTTTGAACTGCTTGTTTTATAGCCTCTTGTAATACTTTTTTATCTTTTAAGTCATTGTTTTCTAAAAATTCAAAGAATTCTTTGTTAAAAGTTACTGCCATCTTGATAATTTCAGCAACTCCTGCTCCAAATTCACGAGTTGGTAGTGTATCTAAAAAATAAGGGTCTATAAAAACGGCTTTTGGTTGATGAAATGCACCTATAAGGTTTTTTCCATAAGAGTTGTTCATCCCTGTTTTACCACCAACACTTGCATCTACTTGTGATAGAAGTGTAGTTGGGATTTGGATAAAGTCTATACCTCTTTGATAGATGCTAGAGACATAACCTGTCATATCTCCTATAACACCACCACCAAAAGCTATAAGCATAGACTTTCTGTTAAAACGGTGGTTAAAAAGAGATTCTAAAATCATATCTATACTGTTTTGGTTTTTGTATTCTTCCCCATCAGGTACGGTGATGATATAAAGTTCTTTTGCACTTATCTTACTAAGCAGATATCCTAGATGCAAACCAGCAACCTTAGGATTTGTAATAATCGCTACTTTAGTATCAAAATGTGTTTTTGCTATAGTGTCTATGGTTATATCATAAGAGTTGTCTGTAACTTTTTTTAGAGGTATATTTACTTGCATCATCTATCCAAAATATTTAGTTTAGTTATATTGGATATATAATACTTAAAAAATAGTAAAAAATAGCTTTATATCATAACTGAACAGGTATAAAGATTTGATGATACGCATCAAGTCTATGATAAAGTTTTTCGCTGTCTGTTGATAATAAAGATAAGATTTTTCTTCTAGTTAATTTTTGTGTAAAAGGGAGTATATGTACAAAATTTTCTTTTTGTTTTAGTGTTTTTATAGGGTTTTTGTTTTCATTTATAACTTTTATACTTTTTGAAAAGATTGTAGCAAGGTTGTTATAGTTTTCTAAAACTTGCTCTTTTACTTCTTGATGTTCGCTAAGATAGTTATATATTTCTAGGTTAAATCCCATTTGTGCTGAAATATCAAAGATGGTAGCTGAAATCTTTTCTAAGTCTCTGTTATCTCCAAGTATAAGAGCTGCATCTTTAACACTTGAAAATGATTTGTTAGAAAGTTTTAGTACAGGAATATGTGATTCATAAAACATATTTCTCATCTTGTAATTTGCAAACATCTCTGAAGACACTATGATAAGACCGACATGATATGACTTTATTTCACTAAAAAATGTACTTTGTAAATCTTGTGACTTATACTCTATATCTATGATAACATTGGTACTTCTAAAGCTTTTTATATACTCTAGTATATTTATCTCTCTTGGGTTTACAATCTTTATGATTAGGTCATGTTCAAATTTTTTATGAGCAAAAGTAGCTCTTCTTATAAGCTCACTTATAGTGGAAAAATCAACTATATTCATATCTACATACAGGTATATATTTGAGCCAAAAGGTTCAGGAAATTGTCCTAGTTCTCTTTTTATGGCTCTATAAACGGACTTTAAAACTGCTGGTTCTCCAACTAAAACGAGTAAATCATTTGGTTGAATCATCCTTCTTCTTGATGGCATAAGAAGTTTTCTATTTCTATATATAGCAACAATTCGCCAGTTTTTTTGTTCTATAACACCTACATGACGGTAAACAAAAGAGCTTCCAAATGGAACTAAAACTTCCATAATTTCACCTTCACCTAAACCGACATTTTGAGCTATAACAGGAACATTTGGGAGGTAGTCTAGTAGTCTTGAGGAGAGTATTTCATTTGTATTTACTAAAAGAACACTAGAATCTTCATTTTTTATATTCCACCTATCTAAAACAATAATACGAAGGTTTTTTTTGACAAGTTTGATATTTTTTATAGTATTTTCAATATCTTGAACATGATCCATTGCTATAATAACTTGGACAAATTCCATTTTAAGTAAGTTTGAGAGTTTGTAAAAGCTTGTAGGGTCAAACTCATAAAATTTAAAACGAGCTGGATTTATATCTTTATATTCTTTTGGTTTAACTTGAACTACATAATATATATTTTCACTTGTATAGGTCTCTATAACCCTTTGTATAAAATGCTCACCAACACTACCATCACTAATAATCAATATCTTTTTCAAATGCTACTCTACTGTTGAAATTTTTTGCCATTATATCATAACTAGTTCCCATACTCTAACTAGTTCCCATACTCTGTGTGGGAACTTTAATAGGCATTCCCATTCAGGAGAATGGGAACGAGTTATAGTGATTTCAAAGTAACTTCTCTTGCCCCAACCTATACAAAGCAAAATCATACTTTAGTGGGTCATTTTTATCAAACTCTTTTAGTTTTTGGGTAAGTTCTATGGCTGAGTGTAAATCATATGTTTTTCTTTTTAAAAGACCAAGCCTAAGACCAACATTGAAAGTATGAGTATCTAGTGGCATTATAAGGTCTGCTTTATCTACACCACTCCAAAGTCCCATGTCTATATTGTCATCCCTTACCATCCAGCGAAGATACATCATCCACCGTTTTAATGCACCTGCACCTTTTGTTTTTAGAGTTATCTTCCCTATGAGAAAATTATACCCTTGTGTCTCATGTGGGTATGCCTCTTTTATGGTTTTTATCATAGTGTTTATACCATCTATTGGGTTATGACTTTTTGTGTATCCATCTTTAAAAATCTCTTCTAAACTTTTTTGTTTTGTAACCCTTTTTAGTGCTATAAACAAGGCTATAACATCCTCACTTTTTTGAAAACGGTAGTAGTGGTTTTTTAAAGCCTCTTTTATCTCATCATCACTCTTTTTTAAAAGTGAAAAATCTAGTGAATCCAAAAATTTAACTATCTGCTTTACATTTCCATAAGCAAACAATGCACATATAAGAGATATAGTGGGGTCTTTATGTCTGTATGCCACTAAAATAGGGTCAAGATTCTCTTTTGAAACCTCATCAACACTATCCCTTTTTAAAACCTCTGCATCTAGTCTTTTTTTTATATCCATCATACACCTAACTGATAAAGTTTTTTTCTCTCACTCGAACCTGCAATATTTAACTGCTTTCTATACTTGGCTATCGTTCTTCTAACCATCTTTACTTTGAACTTATCTTGTATCAAATCAAGTAGTTTCATATCACTTAGTGGTTTTGCTCTGTTTTCTGTTTTTATCACACCTACCAAAAACTCTTTTATAGCTGCATTACTCACATCTTCATCTATGGCAGTTGTAAAGAAGTCTTTCATAGCAAAAATACCTCTCTCACACGCTATATACTTGTTTGCTATAGCTCTTGATATGGTTGAGGGGTTGTGTCCAAACTCATCTGCTAGTGTTTTTAGAGTTAGTGGCATGATTTGCCCACCCACAAAAAACTCATACTGATACTCAACTATCATCAACCCAACTTTATAAAGTGTTGCTTTTCTCATATCTAGTGCATCTACTAGGTTTTTAGCTTCTTTTATCTTTTGTGTAATAAAATCATGTTCTATAGCATAAGTAGTGTCTATCTTAATGGTTGGATAGTAAGCATCATTTAGTTTTACTTCTATACCATCTTCATCATTGAAGTATATCATCAAGTCTGGTATGATTTGGGCTGATTCTTCTTGATATTCTATAGCTGGAGGGTTTTTAAAACTTCCAAGAACACGCATAATCTCACTAAAATTTTTATCTTGTGCATAATCATATATGGACTCTATATCTTTTATGATTTTTAAGCAAAGTGGGTAAGCATCATCACTTATATCTGATGCATCTAGCTGAAATATGAAAGATTCTGCTAAATCTTTTGCACCTATTCCTATAGGCTCAACATGGGCAAATCTTAAACGAATTTTTTCAAAGTTATCTATATCTATAGAGTTCATTTTACAAAAAGCTAAACTGTCCCCTTCATAGTAACCATTTTCATCAAGGTTTTGTACTATAAACTCAGCTACTTTTTGTGAAAGTGGAGTTGGAAAGAGTGGTTTACCTAGCTGTTCATCTAAAACTTCATACAAAGATTTTTTTTGTATAGTAAGTGCTTCTATCTGCTCGGTACGGGAGTTTGAAACTTTACCTGAGATGATCTTTTTAGGAATTTTTTTATTAAAATCTTCTTCAAAACCTGATTTTATTTCTACGACAGGATTTGTTTCTACAAAAGGGGACATAGCCTCACCCAAATCACTTAGACTTGAATGTAGTATGGGTAGCCAATTTCTTAGTGTATTAGAAAGTTTATGTTTAGTTTCAACATTTGTAGTTTGTCGTAAAGCACCCATAGTTAAAAAGCCCTAAAGCTTAAAATCCTCACCTAAGTAATGCTTACGAACATCACTGTTTTCGCCTATCTCTTTACTCGTTCCAGAGGCTAGAAGTTCTCCAGATTTTATAACATAGGCTCTATCACAAACAGCTAAAGTTTCACGAACATTATGGTCAGTTATGAGTACACCTATATCATAAGATACTAGTTGATGTATAACTTTTTGTATATCCATAACAGCGATGGGGTCAACCCCTGCAAAAGGTTCATCAAGTAGTAAGAATTTTGGTTTGTTTACCAATGCTCTTGCTATCTCAACACGACGACGCTCCCCACCACTTAGGCTTATACCTTTTCTGTAACGGATGGGTTCTATGTTAAACATATCTAGGAGTTCTAGTATCCTTTCTTCCCTTGCTTTTTTGTCTTTTATACCAACTTGAGCAGCAACCATTAAGTTGTCTTCTACAGTTAAGTCTTTAAAGATAGAAGCTTCTTGTGGTAGATAGCCTATACCTTTTATAGCTCTTTGGTGTAGTGGCATATTTGATAGCTCTTCATCATCGAAAAATACGCTCCCACCACTAGCTTCAACAAGCCCACAAATCATGTAAAAAGTGGTGGTTTTTCCAGCTCCATTTGGTCCAAGTAGCCCAACTACTTCTCCACTTTTAACCTCTAAGCTCATCCCTTTTACTATCTCTAAATCTTTTATCTTTTTTACAAGTTCAACTGCTCTAAGCTTGTGCATTATATACCTCATATCTTCTTGTATTATTTTTTACTTTTGTTATCTTTATAATCAAAGTCTCAATACCAGCAGAAGTTAAAATCTCTACTAGTTTTTCATCACCCCATTCAACTAGATGCAGTACATCTTTTTCTAACTCTTCTAGTAAACCTAAAGAGATAAAATGCTCTATTCCATGATTATATATATCATAATGATAAAGTTTATCACCATAACATTGTTGCAAAGAAAAAGTGGGTGAAGTTACTTCTTCTTTTAGGTTTAGATGCAGTGCAAAAGCCTTTACTAGTGTGGTTTTACCAGATGCTAAATCCCCTTGTAAGATGATAACACCACTTTTAAACTCTTTGTGTATATCTTCTACAAGTAGATGCAGTGCATCTAAAGATAATTCATACTTTTTCATAGTTTATTTGAAATCTCTATGATTTGTTTTAGTTTGGCTTTAGCTTTGTTTTTTCTTAGCACTTCTCTTGCTATTTCAAATCCATCTTGCATATCTCTAGCAACTCCATCAACCATAAGTGCAGCAGCAGAGTTAATCAAAACTATGTCTCGTTGTGCATCTGTAGATTTGTTATCAAAAATATTATATAAGATTTGAGCATTTTGCTTAGAATCTCCACCTATGATTGCTTTTAATGGTACTTTTTTGATTCCATACTCTTGTGGGTCTATCTCTAATTCATGGATAACATCATCTCTAAGGATAGATGCGTAAGTTATATCTGAGATACTTATCTCATCCATCCCCTCTTTTGAGCTTACCACCATCGTAGAAGTTGCACCATTGATTTTTAGAGCTTCTGCCATCTTTGGAACAAAAGCTTTATCAAACACACCTAAAAGTGACTTTTTAACACCTGCTGGATTTGTAAGTGGTCCGAGGATATTAAAGATGGTCTTTTCAGGTATGGTTTTTCTAACTGGTACTATAAACTTCATAGCTGGATGATGAAGTTGTGCAAACATAAATGTAAAACCACTCTCTTGTAAAAGTTTTGCACTATTTTCTATGCTAAGGTTAAGTTTTACACCTAACTCTTCAAACATATCTGCACTACCTGATTTTGAAGTTATGGAGCGACTACCATGTTTTGCTACAAAGCTACCAGATGCACTAACTAAAAGTGCAACAGTTGAAGAGATGTTAAAACTTCCTATCTTATCCCCACCTGTTCCTACTATGTCTATGGCTTTTAATCTAAGTTCATCAGAGATAGGGAGTGTGATAGCGTTACTTCTCATAACTTCAGCAGCCCCAGCGATACTTCCAACAGTGGTAGATGAATCTAGTTTCATACTAACTAAAAACTCTCTCATCTGCTCATCACTCATCTCATGGTTAAAAAGTGAGGTAAAAATCGATTTTGTTTCTTCATAGTTCATCATAACTCCTTTATATACTCTGCTTGAAGAGATTTTGGTGTTGATTTTGTTGTTGGTAGTTGTAAAACTTCATACTTTTTGCTTTCACTTAGGTAGTTTATAGTTATAACGCTACCAACTTCAACATTTTTACTAGCTTTTGCAACTACGCCATTTATAAGTACTACTTTGTTACTTATCATATCTTGTGCGACAGAGCGTCTTTTTGTAATATTTACAGAGTTTAAAAATTTGTCTATTCTCATCTTATTAGGTTTTCCAAAATTTTTTTACTTATTGTAGGGAAATTAAACTGAAACTTTTGTAATAAAAAAAGGAAGTTGGAACATTTTTTGCGTTTATAGCAGTTTTTGTTTAATTAAATGGATAATTTCCCTGCTAAATAACCACTAGAAAATGACCATTGGAGGTTATAACCTCCACATGGACCATCAAGATTTACAACTTCTCCACAAAAGTACAAACCTTTTATGATTTTACTCTGCATTGTTTTTGGGTCTATCTCTTTTAGATTTATTCCACCCCTTGTAATCATAGCCATCTTAAAACCATCGTGTCCGACAACAGTTAATGGTGTTGATGCGAGATAGTTTATGAGTTTTGCTTTTGGTGTTCCTTTTAGGTCTTTAAAAGTGCTAGAAGACTCTACATCACATAAAGAACATAACTCTTTTGTGATTGAAGCTGGAAGAATGTTTGATAAAAGCTCTACTATATTAGCTTGTGGATTTTTTAGTGTTTTATCTTTTAGATGCAGTAGTATTTGCTCTTCATTCATCCCTTTTGTGAGGTTTATGAGTAGTGGAACCTCTTTGTATTTGTCTAAAAGAGGTGTGATTTCTCTTGCAAAATCAAGAACAACAGGACCTCTTATGCCATTTTTACTAAAGATTAAATCTCCTGATGCTTTTAGTTTTTTGTGTTTTTTTATATCAACACTTATAGTAGCTTTTGCGATGGTATCAGCACGGCAGTTTGAAGGCCAAGATTCTTTTGTTTTTAGTGGCATCATAGCAGGGTAGAGTTGTGTTACTTTATGGTTTAAATCTTTTGCTAGAGTATATCCATCCCCTTCAGCACCTAAAGTAGGGTAGCCTAGTCCACCAGTTGCTATGATGATGTTAGATGCACTAAAAGTATGTGTTGTTGTTTTTAATCCAACTACTTTTTCATCTTTTGTTAAAATCTTTTTTACTTTTTGTGAACATAAAACTTCTACACCAACTCTTTTCATCTCATCTTGAAGTGCTAAGATTATAGTTGTTGAGTTATGCGAAGTTGGAAACACTCTAAAACCATCAGGTGCATGAGTTTCAACCCCTATATCTTTAAAAAAAGTTACCAAATCTTTATGGTTAAAAGCTTTTAGTGCATCTTGCATAAAGCGACCATTTTTTCCAAAACGGCTCATAAATTCATCATCTAAAAGGGTATTTGTTAGGTTACAGCGACCTCCACCAGTTGCTTTTAGTTTTGCTCCGATTTGTGGGAGTTTTTCTAAGAGTAAAACCTTTTTGGCATCTCTAGCAGCTATGATGGCAGACATCATCCCACCAGCACCAGCACCAACAATGATAAGGTCATATACTTTTGTCAAACTTATCCTTTTTTTGTAATTTTAGTATAATGTTGTTATGAAGTCCATTACATAGGTGAGTTTTGAAAAAAGTTTTTAGTTTTAGGGAAAAATGTTATGTTTGTTATAGACCAAAAAGTTCTTGTATGTGTGGATATATCTCCTCTTTTGATACAAATACAAAGTTTGTTATCCTTATGCATCCAAAAGAGTTTAAAAAAGTTAAAAATGGGACAGGGCATCTAACCCATCTAACTCTTAAAAATTCAGAACTCTTTGTTGGGATTGATTTTACAAATCATAAGCGTATAAATGAGATTATAAAAGAGTACGATAGTTTCATACTATACCCTGCAAAAGATGCACTAAACCTCTCAAAACAGCCTCCAAAACTTCAAAAAAAGATGGCGATTTTCATCATAGATGCTACTTGGTCATGTTCGTTAAAGATACTAAGAGATTCCAAAAACTTACACACTCTCTCATCCATAAGCTTTGATGCTACAAAGCTATCTGAGTTTAAGATAAAACAACAACCTCAAGATTTTTGCCTTTCTACGATAGAGTCAACTCTTTGCATATTAGAACTTTTAGATATGTATAAAGTTGAAGAACTACAAAAAAAGAGTTTAGATGATTTTTTGATACCATTTAAAGAGATGGTAAAGTATCAGCAAAATATCATAACAAATCCACTCAGTAATGCAGTAAGGTTTAAAAAAAGAGATAAAATATAACCAATGTATAACTTTTTTTGATATACTCTTATAAATAAATTTTATAAAAGGGTAAGTTAATGAAATTAAATAAAGTTATAGTTGGTAGTTTGTTGGTAGCTACTGCACTCTTAGCAAACACTCATGAGTCAAATACTAAAAGTAAATATACTTTTCACACATATAATAAAGCTCATAAAACAACACATTGGGGGTATACAGGTCATGGAGCTCCTTCAAACTGGGGAGATTTAAAACCAGAGTATCAGATGTGTAAACTTGGTAGTTCTCAATCACCTATCAACATAGCATCAAGTGTTACAGTTGAGAGTTCTAACTTAGCAGACATAAAGTTTGAGTATAAAAGTGATAGTGCATCTGTTGTAAACAATGGTCACACAGTTCAAGTAAATATAAAAAATGGAAGCTCTATAGAGATAGATGGTATAGTTTTTGAGTTAAAACAGTTTCATTTTCACACACCTAGTGAAAACCAGATAGAGGGAAAAAACTTTCCACTAGAAGCTCACTTCGTACATGCTTCAAAAGATGGTAAGCTAGCAGTTGTTGCTCTTATGTTTGAAGATGGTGTACAAAATCCAATCATAAATAAAATTTGGCATAAAGTTTCCCATAAAGTAAATGAGAAAAAAGCATGTAATCTATCTTCTAAAGTTATAAATGATTTGTTACCTAAAGATAAAAGTTACTATAGATTTAGTGGTTCTTTAACAACTCCACCATGTAGTGAAGGTGTTAGATGGTTTGTACTTAAAAACTACTCACATATCTCTGCATCTCAAACAAGTGAGTTTTTACACATGATGCACCATGAAAACAACAGACCAATTCAAGCGATAAATGCTAGAAAAGTTATGAAGTAGTTTTTCTAATTATAGTAAAGGATTTTTTCTTTACTATAATCTTATCTATTAAACATGATAGAGCCAAGTCTAACCATATTTGAGCCACACTCTATAGCAAGTTCAAAATCTCCACTCATACCCATAGAACAGATAGTAGCACCATCTAATGAAGCATATATATCATGTGTTAATTTAAAACTTTTTTTCACTGCATCTAAATCATCACTATGAGCTCCTATGCTCATAACACCTTTTAGATTTATGTTTGGACACTCTTGTTGTATTTGCTCATAAATCTTTTTTGCATCTTCTGGCATAACGCCATGTTTTGAGTCCTCTTTAGCAACTAGTTTTTTTTGTAACTCTTTTGCTAACTCTATAGAATCAAGAGAATGAAACAGTGATGGTTTTATATCTAGTAGATTATTTATCTTGTTTTTTTGAAGATTTCCTACAAAATGCCACTCTAAAGGTAGTGCATCTAACTCTTTAGCTTTTTCTTTTAAGTCTTGAACTTTATTTTCTCCAAAAGCTCTTTG
>JAADDU010000067.1 GCA_013153755.1 Campylobacterota bacterium
AACAGATATACTAGATGCAGATGAAAAACAACTCACTAAACTAGGTATAAAAAAAGATAGATTTGACATCATAAAACCAGGTGCACTTATCTTAGATAGAATACTTAAAAAATTACCTATAAAAAAAGTGATAACAAGTGGTGTAGGAGTAAGAGAAGGTGTATTCTTATCTGATTTACTGAGAAACTCAAAAGATAGATTCCCAACTCATTACAATACTTCTGTAAGATATATTATAGACACTCATATATCCCAAAAAGATTTTTCAAATCAACTAAATTCGTTAACAAAAAAGATTTTTGATTTAACACATACCTATCTAGGGATAGAAACACACTACAGAAGAGAATTAGCCATATCTGCTAAATTATATCCAAGTGGTAATAATATACACTTTTTTTCTAAAAACAAACATACATATTATATACTTCAAAGTGCATTAGAGTATGGCTTTACACATAAGCAGATAACACTTATATCAACACTTTGTAAATATGCTAAAAAGAAACTACCATCTAATTCGCATATAAAAAAATATGAAACATTACTACCTGATACAAAAACATTAAATGCACTAAGTTATATCTTATCTTTAGCTATAGCATTACTTACACATAGACCTAGAAATATAGACTTTAAAATAAAATTTGAAGATGAAATACTAAAGATAGATTCAAAAGAAACTCTTCGCATAAGCAAAGAGAGTGTAGATAAACTAGAAAGTCTAAAGGCTTTAAAAGTTACTTTTTAAAACCTTTGTCCCATTGTAAATTCAAAGTTAGATGGTTTATCTCCCTCATGTTCATTAAGTGCTTGAGAAAACATTAACTGTATAGGGCCAACAGGAGAAAACCACTCTATACCAGCACCATATCCACCACGAGAATATTCTCTTAGATCATCATCACCTATAAAACCCCAGTCAATATAAGTTACAAGTCGCATCTTAGCCTTAGGAATAAGTGGAAAACTAAGCTCTAGATTATTCGAGAAAGTTTGTTCACCACCTATTCTTCTTACTGTTCCATCAAGCTCTGTAACTGTTGGAGAAATAGAATAAGATTCATAACCTCTTACACTTCCAAGACCACCCATATAAAATCTATCTGCGATAGGAAGGTATCCAGTATCAGCTACATAATAGTATCTAGCTTTATATCTAAAGATAGCATCAAAACCTATCCACTCTTCTAAACCTGTAAATTTTGCAAAACTTGTTCTACTCTTTATAAAATTTGCATCTGCTCCAAGACCTGCTTTTTCAAAACTCTGAGAAAAAGTAAAACCTTCTCTTGGAAGATAATAATCATCAGTATTATCAAAACTAGCACTTATAATAACTGAACTTTTTGCATAACTTTCAAAGTAGTATTGATTTATATCATCCCAATCTATTGTTGGATCTATCTCATAACTGTTTGATGAATAACTATATCCAAGATAACCACTAATATGTCTTGTAAATTTATGTCCTAATCCAAGACTTACACCATCTGTATCTACTGTATAATCATCATATTCATATTCAGATTTATATATTGAAAAATTACCACTAAAATCACTATCATTTAGCCTTGGGTTTGAGATATTAAAAGAATAATTTCCTGTCATCTCTGACTTTTCAAGCTTCACACCAACATTTATACCTGAACCCCAAACATTTCTGTCATTAACTGCTATAGTAACAAGTATACCACCATAACTACCATAACCACCACCTAATTGAATATTACCAGTAGGTGCTTCTTTCACTTTGACTACCAAGTCCATATTTGAATTATCTATTCTCTTTTCTTCGATTGTGTTTCCATCAAAAAAGCCAAGTCTTCCAAGAGCATTACGAGAGTCTTTTAAATCTGTAAGAGAGTACATATCTCCAGGTCCAAGATATAACTCTCTTCTTATGATTCTATCAAGTGTTCTTGTATTACCAGATATAACTACATTTCTAATTTTTACTTTATAACCTGGGGTTATTCTAAAAACAACCTCAACAGTATGATCTTCTTTATTTTTTCTCAAATCTGGAACAACTTGAACAAAAGCATAACTTAAATCAGCTATGATTGTTTTTATACTTTGAGCATCTTCACGAAATGTCTTAATATTAAAATGTTCGCCCACTTTAAGTTTAATCACATCTCTTATCTTAGCATCATCTATAACTTTTGTAATTTGGTTTATATTTATAGCACTAACTTTATAAACTTCACCTTCTTGTATCTGATAACTTATATCAGCTGTATAGTTGTCAAAATCTACTTTTACAAATGGTTCATCAACCTTAGCATCCAAATAACCATATTGCATATATGTATCTTTAATTCTTAAAGGGTCATATGCTAAATCTGCAAGTTGCATATCTCCACTATTTCTGCCCCAAAACCAACCCATAAACTGATGTTCTTTATTTGCTATAACATCATCAAACAAATCACTATCAAGACCAGCAACACCACTATAGTTTAAATTTTGTATTATTATTTCTTCACCTTCATTAACTATAAAAGTAACTTTAGTACTTCCATTTTCAAGGTGTTCTTCTTCTATCTCAACAACACTATCTATCTTAGCCTCTTGAGATAATGCATCTATGATTCTTTTTTTTGCTGCTTCAAGTTTTTTTCTGTCATACTGAGAACCAACTTTTATCTGAATAACACTTTTCTTTATATCTTTATCATTCTCTTTCCAACCTTTTAGTTCAACTTTTGAGATAAGACCTTTTTCTACAAAATGATATGTCAATACACCATCATCAAAATCAGCCCAAATATCTTTAAAGTAACCCTGTCTAAAATACTTTTTTATAGATTCATCTAAAGTTTTTTCATCTATATCATCACCAACTTCAAAATTTAACATTCTAAGTGCGACTGTATTAGATATATGCACCATACCTTTATATTTTACAGACTTAATCGTCATTGCAAATATATTTACACTCATAAAAACTAGCGTTATTGCCAAAAATATTCTCATTTAAATTCCATAATTATGATTTAAGAAAAGATTTTACCTTTTATGAGGTTAATATATAGTAAACTTTGTATAATTTGATAAATTTAGATAAAGAGAGATAAATGAAAGTAGCTATAGTTGGATTGGGTTTAATGGGTGGTTCACTGGCACTTAGTTTAAAGAAGTTAGACTTTATTAACACTATTGTAGGATGTGACCATAATAAAACACATCAATTGGATGCAATAAAACTTAAATTAGTAGAAAAAATTATAACTTTTAAAGAGGTTAAAGAGTATGATGTGATTTTTCTAGCTATACCAGTAGATGGAATTATATCTGCTCTTCAAAACTTACAAAATTTACCTAAAAAAGTAACTGTCATAGATTTGGGTGGAACAAAATCTAAAATCGTAAATGCTATCCCTCCATCCATAAGAAAAAATTTTATTGCTGCACACCCTATGACGGGAACAGAGTTTTTTGGACCTTATGCTGCACTTGATGGGCTTTATAAAGATAAAGTAGTAGTTTTATGTGATTTAGAAGACAGTGGTGAACATCAACAAAAAATCAGTAAAAAAATCTTTAAAGCTCTTGATATGAAAAAAACTTTTATGAGAGCAGATGAACATGATAGACATGCTGCTTTTATCTCTCATATGCCTCATGCCATCTCTTATTCCATAGCAAATACAGTAATGAAACAAGAAAAAAAAGAAAATATCTTAGCCCTTGCTGCAGGTGGTTTTCGTTCTATGAGTCGCCTTGCAAAAAGTTCACCAGATATGTGGGAAGATATTTTTAGACAAAATAAAGATAATATTCTTGAAGCCATAACCCTTTTTGAGGATGAATTAAAAATTTTAAAACATAGTGTTGAAGAAGACAATTGGAATAAAGTAAATAAAATTATGACAGATGGAAATAAATTGCACGAAATATTAGACTAAAATAAACTATTGACGATAAAAAAAGATAATTTACCGTGTTATTTAGTAACAACACTCTAGATATCAACTTGAAGTATTGCAAATACTAAAAAGTTATCTTATAATATTATTATTACAAAAAATTAATATTGGAACTTTTTTAAAAAAACAAATATTATAGTTGTTGAAGATGATGAGATAACTGCATTAAACCTTAATCTATCACTAAAAAAACATGGCTATGATGTTTTAGTAACATGTAACAATGCCTCTCAAGCAAAAGCTAAGATTCAAACTTATCTACCTGATATTATCATTATAGATATATCTTTAGATGAAACTAATGATGGTATAGAACTAGGAAGCTTTATAAAAAACAAATATAATATTCCATTTATATATCTAACATCTTATAGCGATGATGACATAATCTCTCAAGCAAAACTTACAGAACCTTATGGTTATATAGTAAAACCTTTTGACCCATCATCTCTACACGCAACTATACAAATGGCTATATTTAAATATGAAATGCAAAAGAAAAGAAAAGAAAATCTAGGTTATGAAGAACCTTCTAAACTAAACTTAGAAAAATTACTTTATGCAAAAAAAACTTTAAATGAACCTCTCATATACTTTGGTGAAAAATACCATCTTGATATAAATATAAGTCAAACATTTTATGATGGTAAAAAAATCAAACTAACAAAAAAAGAAAACGCATTTTTAAAGCTACTTGTAGCTCAACTTGGTGCCGTTGTAAGTTTTGAACAAGCTATAGAATACATTTGGGAAGATAGTGGTGCAACTGAAAATAGTGTTAGAACTCTAGTTTGGAGACTCAGAAACAAATTAAAAACAGATGTTATAAAAAATGCTTCTGGTATGGGTTACTATATTGAGGAATAAATTAAATCTCTCTAATCTTTTTAATCTTAAGTATAAGAGTATTTAACTCATCTAGTTTCACCATATTTGGTCCATCACTTAAAGCTATGCTTGGGTCAAAATGAGTTTCCATAAAAAAACCATCCACTCCAACTGCAGCAGCTGCTTTTGCTAAGTATGGTACCATCGAACTATCTCCACCCGTTTTCCCATCTTTTGCAGTTGGCATCTGAACAGAATGTGTTGCATCAAAGATAACAGGTGCAAACTCTCTCATGATGGGTAGATTTCTCATATCTACTACCATATTTCCGTAACCAAAAGAGTTTCCACGCTCACAAAGATATACTTTATATTTTTGTGAGTTTTCATAAGTTGCTTTATTGCACCCTCTAGTTTCTAGTACTTTAAGTACAGGGTATTGCATCGCATCTCCACTTAAAAACTGACCTTTTTTGATGTTTATTTCACATTCTGTTTTTGCACATGCTATAAGAAGGTCTGTTTGACGACATAAAAAAGCTGGGATTTGAAGCATATCTACAACTTTTGCTACTGTTGGTACTTGTATAGACTCGTGTACATCAGTTACTATTTTATATCCAAAATCATCTTTTACTTTTTGTAGTATTCTAAGCCCTTCATCCATACCAAGCCCACGAAAACTACTTAGTGAAGTTCTATTTGCTTTGTCGAAACTAGCTTTGAAGTAAAAATCTATGCTCTTATCGTTTTGATAAATTTCTAATGCTTTTGCAATCTTAAAAATATTTTCTTCACTCTCTATCACACAAGGACCAGCTAAAAGTTTCATAGTTTTTCCATTTTTAAATTTTTTGTATTATATCTTATTTTGCTTTTGCTACTATTATCCCAGCTAAAACAATAAGAGAGATACCTATAGTTGTACTCAAGCTTGGTAATGCATCTCCTAAAAGTACACCAACTGCTATAGCAAAGATGATATTTGTATAGCTTACTGTACCAACTATGGCAGCTTTTGTTTCACCATAAGCTTTTGTCATAAAGTACTGAGAAAGAGTCCCTAAGATACCAAGCCCAATCACATAAAACCAAACTATACCTTTGGGCATAACAAACTCACCTAACATAAAATCTAAACTCTCTATATGTAAAAAAGAGGATATAAAAAACAAGATAATAGGACCTATAGTTCCAACAAGTGTAAAAGATAAAACTATAGCTCTTGTGTCATAGTAGTTTCTAAGTTCTCTTACTGATGTATAAGCAAGGGCTGCCCCTATACCACTAAAAATACCAAGTATGTCATACTTTGTAAAGCCTATAGCACTAGGCTGAGTTATAAGTATGATACCTCCAAAACCTATAATCACTGCAAACCAAGCAGATAAAGGGAGTTTTTCATTTAAAAAAGCCCATGCAAAGATAGCAGTAAAGATGGGAGCAGTTTTACTAAAAGTTACTGCATCTCCTAAAGGTATGTTTGCTATGTTATAAAAGTATGCTAAAAGTGCTAAAAAGCCCATACTACCACGAAAAAGAAGTAAAAAAGGTTTACCACCAGTATGAATCATCGGCTTTTTATAGATAGCATAACCTATAATCATAACACCAAAAATATTTCTAAAAAAAACGACTTCTAGTGAAGGCATATATTGTGATGCAAGTTTGGCAAATGCACCCATAATGGCAAATATAAATGATGCAAATAGCATGTATTTTACACCATTGTTTAGTTTTGTATCTTTATTCATAAAGCGAATTGTATAATGATTAACTTCATATTTGTATAATATTACAAACAAATAAGGCAAAATTATGACAAATTTAATATTATTATTAATCCTAGGTGGTATTTTTTACTATATTATGGATAGTTACAACCGTTACACAGAGTACTCAAAAGAGGCTTTTAAAAAGATGAGTGTAAACAGAGAGTCCATAGAGCATAGTGAGCTTGGACTGTTTGTAGCTCTTGTTGCTAAACTAGCTAAAGCAGATGGTAGAGTTGATAACCTTGAAGCTCAGTTAGTTGGTAATATGTTTGATGATATATCTGCTATCTTTCCAGACCCACAAAAAACAAAAGACATCTTAAAAGATATTTTTTCAGATGAGAAAGACAGAAGAGAAAATCTAAAAGATACTGCATATACTTTAGGTCAAATGACAAAAAGAGATAAAGCTAAACAACAACAATTTATGGGCTTTTTAATCCAACTTGCATTTATAGATGGAGAGGTTAGCAAAGAAGAAGATGAAGTTTTACAAACTATAGCACAAGCTTTTGAGTTTGACCCAGATGCTTACCATGCTATCTTTGATCAGTTTGAGCAAATGATGAAGAACATCCCTCCACAAGCAAATATAGAGGATGCTTATAAACTTTTAGGTGTGAGTAAAGATGATGATTTAAATACTATCAAAAAAGCATATAGAAAACTTATTCGCAAATACCATCCAGACATCATAAAATCACAAGGTAAAGATGAAGCTTATATGCAAGAGGCAACAGCTAAAACACAAGAGATAAATCAAGCTTATGAGATGATAAAAGAGGCAAGAAAATAAAAAAGTTTATATTATCATTCATAACCATACTAAACCTAGATGCAGACTCTTTAGGTTCACTTCTTTTTCATGGTAACTGTGTAACTTGCCACTTTGAAACTAAAGCAGTCTCAGCACCATCTATGATGCAAGTAAGACAAAAATACTTAGATGTGTTTAAAACTAAAGAAGATTTCGTGAACTATATGTCTGCTTGGGTAGCAAATCCAAAAGAGGAAACATCTATATACTTAGATGCAATCAAAAAATATAAACTCATGCCACAACTAGGTTATGAGAGAGAGGTCATAACAGATATAGCTTCTTATATCTATGAAACTGATTTTAAAAGTTCCCACACGGAGTATGGGAACTAGTTATAGCTAGATAAAATCCCTCTCCCAAAAAAAGTCTATCCAGTCATTTGCTTCATTTATCCAGTAGTTTGGTTCATAGATAGAGGTTTTTTTATAAAATAGTGTTGCTGATTTAAACTCTACATCACTAAATTTTGAGTTTAGATGCCCCATGATAGCTTTAAGAGTATCTCCACTATCAGAGATGTCATCTACAACCAAAACCCTAGAAACACCATCTAAGCTACACTCTCCAAAAATACTTAACATATCTCTTTTGCAACTTTTATCATAAAGTTCTGTTCTTAGTGTTTGAACTTCTCTTATATCCATACCTTCTGATAAAGCATGACTTAGAGTGAGTCCACCTCGAGCGATACCTATAATAACTTCAGGTTTAAAACCTTTTGTTATTTTAAGTAATGCCTTTGTATCTTTTTTAAAATTTTCATAAGAATAATATTTCATAATAATATTATACTATAGTTTAAGATTGTTAGTTGTATAATTTATCAAACATATAAGGAAATAATATGATTAAAAGTTTATCATCAATAGCATTATTAGGTTTAATAACAGCATCAATAACAGGATGTAGTGAGACTCCTCCGACACCTCCAACACCAAAAGAAGTTATGAAACAAGAAGCTGACTTTCGTTGTAAACAAGAGGGAACATTAGCTCCAAAATGGACTTGTATCCCTATGGTTGAAGATGGTTATGCTGGTGTAGGTATAGCTCAAAAAAGTGCTGCTGGTATGGGTTTTATGAGAAGAGTAGCTCTTGCTAATGGTAGAAGTGATTTAGCTCAACAAATCAAAACTCAAGTAAAAGATAAAGTTGAAACATTTACTCGTTCAACTGGTGTTGGTAGTTCTGAAGTTGTTGACCAAGTAAATATGGCAGTATCTAAACAAGTTGCAAAAGTTGACTTAAAAGGTTCAAAAGCTATAGATGCATGGGTCGCTCCATCTGGTACTTTATACCTTTTAGTAACAGTTCCTCAATCTTCTATAAATAAAAAAGTAAAAGAAACTGTAAAAACTAGTTACAAAAATGATGAAGCACTTTGGCAACAATTTCAAGCTAAAAATGCTCTAGAAGGTCTTGAAAAAGAATTTCCTGAATAATGTATAAGCTCATTGGTTCTTTTTTCTTTATCTTTTTGATTTTTGTGGGTTGTGATTCACAACCTACTCCATCACAGATGCATAAAAGTGTTGATACAAAAGACTCTTCTGCTCCTTATTGGATACTCAATCCAAATCAAAATGGTAAGATTGGTGCTGTTGGTAGTGCTATGAGAACTTATGATCAAAAACTTTCATCTCAAAGAAAACTTGCTATTACAAGAGCTTTAGATGAGCTTTCTCTTCAAAAAGGCGTAAAAGTAAGTATGCGTCTTTTAAAAGAAGATATATATCAAAACAATAGAGGTAGTAGCACTATGGATGTTAATGCTTCTTACAATACAAATAACTCTATATCTGCACATATACAAGCTATATATAAAGACAAACTATCTGGAGAGTTATTTATATGGATGCTAATGGATTAAAATTGGCTATAATTGCATAAAAAATTCTTTATCTCTGTATAAACAAGGCTACTACTATGAAAAAAATCGCAATAATCGGTCGTCCAAATGTTGGAAAAAGCTCACTTTTTAACCGTTTAGTAAAAAAAAGAGATGCTATAACATCAGATATGGCTGGAACTACAAGAGATATAAAAAGAAAAAATACCATAATCATAAACAAACAGGTTGAACTACTAGATACTGGTGGACTAGATAAAGGTTGTGAACTTTTTGACAAGATAAAAGAGATGTCACTAAAAGCTGCATATATGGCTGATATTATCCTTTATATGGTAGATGGTAAAGGTATCCCAGAAGATGAGGATAAAAAACTTTTTTATGAGCTTCAAACACTTGGCAAAGATGTAGCTCTTGTTGTAAACAAGATAGATAACGATAAGATGAAAGAGAAACTTTGGGATTACTATGAGTTTGGAACAGACGCTATCTTTGGCATATCAGTATCTCACAACAGAAATACAGTTGAACTTTTAGAATGGATAGCTTCAAAAGTACCAGATAGTGATATAGTTAAAGAAGATGAAGAAGCACAAGAAGAAACTATATCAGTAATAGAGCCAGAGATTAGTGATGATGATTTTTTTGCTCAACATGAAGTTGAAGATGATGACAACTTCATTTACTGGGATGAAGATGAAGTGGAAGATGATTCTATTTTTGCAAACAATGACAAGATAAAAGAGTTTGATGAAAACGATATAAACCATATCAAGATAGCTATCATTGGTAGAACAAATGTGGGGAAAAGTTCTCTTTTAAATGCTCTTTTAGGTGAAGAGAGATCAGTTGTTAGTAGTGTAGCTGGAACAACCATAGACCCTATAGATGAAACTGTAAACTATAAAGATAAACAACTTACATTTGTAGATACAGCAGGACTTCGTCGTCGTGGTAAGATTGTAGGGATAGAAAAATATGCACTTATGCGTACAACAGAGATGCTTGAAAATGCAAATATGGCTCTAATCGTTTTAGATGCGAGTGAGCCTTTTTTAGACCTTGATGAAAAGATAGCTGGACTTGTTGATAGTAACCGTCTTGCTTCTATAATAGTGTTAAATAAGTGGGATATATCTAAAAAACAAGAACATGATAAAATCATACAAGAAGTTAGAGATAGGTTTAAATTTTTAGCATATGCACCTATCATAACGCTCTCAGCAAAATCACACCTAAGAGTTGATAAGCTTCACGATATGATTTTAGAGATAAATGAAAACTACTCTCAACGCATCCCAACTTCTAAGATAAATGAAGTGGTAGAGAGAGCTTTAAGAAGACACACACTTCCTAGTGTTAGTGGACAAGTTATCCGTATCTACTATGCAACACAGTATGAAACAAGACCACCTAAGATAGCTATAGTTATGAACAAACCAAAAGGGCTTCACTTTACATATAGACGATATCTTACAAATAAACTAAGAGAAGCTTTTAATTTTACAGGTACACCTCTGCTCTTTAAAGCTAAAAAAAGAGG
>JAADDU010000172.1 GCA_013153755.1 Campylobacterota bacterium
TATAGTTACTTCAAGAGAAGAAACTTTTTTACTTAAAGATTTAACATTTTTAGATGCTTCATAGAATCTACTATTTAACTTTTTTATCTTCTTTTTTGCACTTTGAAGCATAACTTTTAAAACTTCAAACTCCATCATGGACTCTTTTGTTACAGATACTTCCTCTTCAAGTATAACAGAGAGAGAAACACTTTGAGATATGGTAAATACAAGCTCTTCTTCTAATTTTTGTTGATTTGATTTTAAGGTGTTTTTTACACCATCTAAGTTCTTTAAATCTTTTTTACTCTTTTGATAAATAGTTTCTTTTTGTTTTAGTTCTTTTTTTAGTTTATCTAGATATATTTGCTGTCTATTTATCTCTTTTTTTTGATTTAAAATAGCTTTTGCAGTTTTTGCCATCTTTTTGTTTAGTTTTAGATAATTTCTTGAAAAATAGTTAAGCTTGTTGCTAGTTTTTTTTATATTTACATCCACGCTTGTTTTAGATACAAGCAAAGATGTAAACAATATAAATATAAAAAATAAACGAATCATACTTCTTCTTTATGTCCTAAAACGATAAATGATGCTAAAAGGATAGACAATATAAGTGCCACTCCTAAAAGTAACAAAGAATCATTTAACACATCATATATAACTATATTTATCCCTATATTAGTAAACTGTTCTTTTACTAATGCAAGTGATGAAAGATAGATAAATAAAGAAAAAGCCAAAATACTAGCTATGATAGCATCTACAATAGCTAGTCTAAATAAAACTGCAGAACGAAGCCAAGTTGGTGCTCCAAATAGCCCCATAATATTCATCCTCTCACTATGTTTAAACTGCCAGATACGGAGCTCTTTAAAAATAAGCAAAGTTGTTACTACAAAAACAACAATAGCAAATAAAGAAACTACATTTTTAAACAACAAAAGCAATTTATATGTGGTGTCATGACTATGTGCAAAATCTTCTATCTTAGTTATCGATTTATTTTTCATTAAATCTTTTTTAAGATTTTCTATCTGTTTTGGTGTTGGATATTTTGAAAGTCTTAGTTTATAAAATTTGGGTAATGTTAATTTTAATAATTCTATATTTTTTTGACTTATACCACTATTTAATCTTTTTATAACTTTCTCAGCAGACAGTTCTTCTACCTCTGAAATCATACTATTTAACTTTAATATAGAAACTCTATCTAATCTCTTTTGAGAAACAATAATAACTGAGTAGTTATTTGTTAAGTTTTGTTTATAAGCATCTATTGACCTATCTACTACTATAAATATCTGCATAGAAAAAAGGATGCTAAGAAGAGCTACGACTAAAGATAAGTGATTTTTAAACGACTTCATGTATAGTTCCATATTCAATATTGTAATGTTTATAATCCACATTCATATTTTGAGGAATATTATGTGTGACCACTATAACTGTAGTTTTTAGCTGTTCATTTGCACCCTCTAAAAGATTCCAAATAAGTTGAGATGAGTAATCATCCAAGTTACCAGTTGGCTCATCTGCTAGTATTAAGATAGGATTATGAGACAAAGCTCTAGCCATCGCAACCCTTTGCTGTTCCCCACCACTAAGTTCTAGTGGATACTTTCCAGCTTGATGTTGAAGCCTTACATGTTTTAGAAGTGACTCTACTTGATTTTGAGTTACAACTTTTTCATAACCATTTATGATAAGAGGCAACATTATATTTTTTTCTATTGTCCACTCTTTTATAAGTTTATAATCTTGAAAAACTATACCTATATGTTTTCTTAAAAAATTTAATTTTGAATTTTTTACATTACTAAGTTCAACACCACATACAACTAAATTACCTTGCTTAGGTTTTAATGCACCATATAAAGATTTTAGAAGAGTTGATTTTCCACTACCACTTGCCCCTGTAATAAAAACAAAGCTACCAGAACTTATGGAAAATGTTGCTTTATTTATGATGGTTTCACTACTAGAGTACGCAAGTGATAAATCTTTAGCCATTATTACCTTATCCATTTAAAACCTCATTTAAAAACTGATGTGCTTTTAGATTACTTTTTGATTTTAAAGGTAAAGTTGGATAGTAAGATGCACTATCTCTCTTAACTATAAGATATAGATGCTCTGGTCTATCAAAACTTCCCATAGATATACGAAACATCGCACCATCTTTTAAGCTATAAACTCTCTCAAAATGTATAAATCCACCATCAAACTTATAAGTTTTTGCATGTAAATCTTTAGATGCAATGCTTTTTAGTGATATATCTTTAAACTCAAAATCTCCATCTATGCTTAATGCATCTGAATACTCATCATTTATCATAGTTACATCATAGATATTCTTTTGCATCTTTTTCCATCTATCTTCATACTTTGAGCTTACTTCTATCTCTTTGTTTTTATTTATATGAAGAGTTGTTTTGTTAAAGTTAATAAATGTCTCATAAGAGTAAGCATAATAATTTTCACTATCTGTTCTAAGTTCTAAGTTGCCACCAACTTTTAAGACTCTTCTGGATTCTTCTATAAATGAAGTAGATATAACTCTTCGATGTGGTTTTTTATCCCAAGGAACTGGAAAATGAACATATATTTTATCTACAAGGTTTGATGGAACTAGCTCCATAAAAAGTCTAGCATCATAATCAAGTACAAGAAGATTTTTCAACCCTTGTATACTTACTTGTTTTAAAACTTGCTCTATAGATGGTCTATGTATCTCAATACCAACAAAAAGTATGTCAGGATTTTTAGATGCTTGATGTAGAAGGTGTCTCCCTGAACCAAATCCAACTTCTATACGAAGTTCTTTATCTATAGGAAAATCCTTTGCAAAATAATCTATCTGTTTTAAGGCATTAGATTCTTGCAAATGTATGTTTTTCTCTTTTTGTGGAACATTTGAAGCTAAGACTTCAAGACTAGCAACTTTAGCATATGTCAAGAGTGCTTTATGAACATTATGTATAGATGCAGGTCTGGTTAATTTATCAGTTTTTAAAAGACTTTTTTTATCCTCTTGTTTTACAAGTAAAAAAAAGTCCTCATCTTCTAATGTTACCGAGATAAGTGCTTCATCAGTATGTTTAGTGTTTCTTGCTATAAAGTTAAAAGAAATTTCATCCATTTTTACAGGAAAATCTATCTCTTTAAACTCTTTTATGTGTAAATGTGGCATTTATACTCATTTAATTAAAATCTTCAAGTGGAATTATAACCTCTTGAGTTTTAGAATTGTTTTTTTGTACTGGTGTTTCATCAAGTTGTTTTTTTCTATTATCAGCTAAATTTTTAGGAGTTTTCACCTCAACCTCTATACTTGGCTTAGATAAAATCAAATACTTGTCAAGCGCATATACTTTATACATATATGTTATATTTGGACCTATATCACTATCTTCAAAATGCTGTTGAGTTATATCTCTAAACTCTTGTGTTTTAGCTTTAAACCAACCAGTTTTAATCTTTTTAACAACTATAAAACTCTTTACTCTACTATCTGTTGAAGTCCATTTTAAGTTTATTTTATCTCCTACAAGTTTAGCTTCTATTAAAGATGGTGCCTCTGGTTTTCCAAGTGTGATACCTTGTATAGAAATCTTATTATGAATACTTTCTAAAGTATTTTTCTCAACCACACTAACTCTATAAAAGTATTCTTTAGCATCTTCATCTATTGCATCTGTAAATCTATTGTTATAAAGTTTTGCTATAAGTTTATAAGAACCATCTGAAGATGTTGCTCTATAAAGATTATAATGGTCAAAATCTTCTTCTAGTGATTTTTCCCAAGTTATATCTATCTTTTTTGGTAAGTCAGTTGTTGTTAGTATATGTTCTATGCTTTTTGGTAAAGGTTTTGTTATAACTTTTACAACTTTACTCGGTGTTGAGATAAGACCATCAAAAGTTTCCACACGGATACGATAGTTATATACATAATTATCTTTAAGATTCATATCTATATACTCAGCACTAAGTCGTCCCTCCACTATTGCTATATCTTTAAACTTTTCATCTTCAAGAGTTTTTCTCTCAATATGGTAAGATTTAACTTTTTGGTTTATATGTGGTCGCCAAATAATTTTTGCAGTTCGTGGCATATTTCCAATACTTTGTATCCAAATAACAGATTTTAAAACAGGTAATGAACTGATATCTTTTACTTTACTCATCTTTGATTCTGCATCTTTAGAAAAAGTTTTAAAACTATACTTATAATTTGTGTTTGGCTTTATTTCGTTATCAAGAAAATGTGTTGCAAAACGATTATTTATAGTTTTATAATAAGTAAGTTCACTATCTGTTTTGCCTACTGTTTGTTTGTATATGTAAAAACCATTTACTCTCTCATCAGATATACTGTGCCATTCAAAAGCTATAGCATTCATATCTGCAAAAGCTCCCATTCTTGTTAATTTTACAACAGGAAGAGTAGCATCTATGTTTACTTTTTCTTTTGGTTTTGGAGTGGTTGTACACCCACTAAATATCAGTAGAAAAACTGTGTAAAATGTTGTTAGTATCCATAACTTCATCTATCTGCTCCATATTGAATTTTTTAGCTAAAAAGTCTTTCATTACACTATCTAATGGTGCTATGAAAGAGACTCTTTTTTTAGTTGTCGGATGTATAAAATATATTATGTATGCGTGAAGCAAAATTCGTTCCGATTTCTCCTCTTTTGGACGCAAAGCGTATATATGATCACCTATGATATGTCGGCTTATACTCTCTAAATGTACACGGATTTGATGTGTTCTTCCTGTAAAAAGTTTACAAGCTATAAACTGATATTTTTCATCTATAGATTGGTCTAAAACCTTAAAAATAGTTTTAGCATATTTAGATTTAGTATCTTCTTTACATGCCATTTTAAGTCTGTTTGATGGACTTCTTCCTATATTACACTCTATAGTTGTCAAATCATCTTTTAGTGGAGGATTAATAACAGCTAGATAATATCTTCCCATAGTTTTATCTTGAAGTTGCAAAGATAAAAACTCATGTGCTTTGTTGTTTTTTGCCACAACCATAGCACCACTTGTACCTTTATCTAGTCTATGTACTATCCCATGTCTTTCCTCCCCACTAATTGTTGAGAGTCTTATACCCTTATGCTTTAGCCAATCAACAAGAGTAGCCTCTTTTACACTAGGAGCTGGATGAACAGTAAGGGAAGTTGGCTTATTTATAACTAAAACATCATCATCTTCATAAAGAATTTCCACATCAAAATCTATATCTAATGCTTTTTCTTGTTTAGGTTTAGGAAACTCAACCCTAACAGTTTGAGAAAGTTTAAGTTTAACACCTGGACGACTTACTAGTTTGTCATCTATAAAAACAACTTTTTGTTTTATGAGAAGTGTTATCTGAGAGCGTGTTTGCCCTATCTTTGATGCTAAAAATGTGTCTAACCTTTGCACTTCATCGCAAATATACTCTTGTATACTATTCATTATGCCCCTTTGTGATACAATTTCAAAAAAAATGGAGTTATTTTTTTGTGGAGATTTGATAAGCGTATTTTAGCACAATTTGATTTTTTATCTATTATCCTTATAATCCCTTTGGTCATAACTTCCCATTGGCTTATAAATGAAGCTGTTCCAGCACTTGCTCAAAAGCAAAGCGCTTATGTTGGAGTGGCATTTATAGCTTTTATTTTTGTATTTTTTCTTCCTATTCGTAGAATGAGTTGGCTTATACCTATGATTTACTGGGCAAATATAGCTCTTTTACTTGCAGTTGAATTTTTTGGACATGCAAGATTAGGTGCTCAACGCTGGATTAGTATACCTTTTATAAACGCAACCCTACAGCCATCAGAATTTGTAAAACCAGCCCTTATATTGATGTTAGCTTATCTCATACATAAAAATCCACCATCAAGATATGGTTACAACTTAAAAGAGTTTTTAAAAATCAGTTTTTATATACTTTTACCATTTATACTTATAGCAAGAGAACCAGACTTAGGAACTGCTCTTGTTTTATTACTTATAGGTTATGGAGTTTTATTTTTTGTTGGTGTAAATTGGAAAATCTGGGCAACTATTTTAAGTGTTATCATACTTGTATCACCACTTGTTTATAAATTTGGACTACATGAGTATCAAAAAACAAGAATCAAAGATTTCTTAAGTGAAAAACCTTCCTACCATGTTCAGCAGTCCATTATAGCTATAGGTTCTGGTGGTTGGACTGGTAAAGATAAAGATGATGCAACCCAAACTCAAATGAAATTTTTACCAATCGCTACAAGTGACTTTATCTTTGCATTTATTGTTGAGAGAACTGGTTTTTTAGGTGCATTAGGCATCATACTTTTATATGTATCGCTTATACTGCACCTAATGAGTTTAAGCACCTTTCATAAAGACTACTATATAAAAGTTGTTACTATAGCCATATCGTTTATGATTTTTATCTATATGGGTGTAAATATCTCTATGACTATAGGTTATGCACCAGTTGTTGGCGTTCCACTACCCATGTTTAGTTATGGTGGAAGTAGTTTTTTAAACTTTATCATTCTCTTTGCAATTATGCAAAATCTTATAACATTTAAATATAAAGATATGTATGATAACCGTGGTACAAAAAGCTTCTTATAGCTCTTTTTTTATCTTTTGTGCTAGTTGATGTACTGCCATTGCATAATAAGAACTATGATTATATCTAGTTATCACATAAAAATTATGAGTTCCGTACCAAAGTTCATCATACTTCTTTCTCTCTAACTTAATCAACCTAACCTTATCGTTATATCTAAATTTTTTATCTTTTGGGTAGATACCCTTTAAATGTTTTCTCTCATATTGATGAAGATACCCTGTTTTATGTTTTTTAAAACGGATGCCTTTATAAGATACACGAGTAGCTACAGGCATATACTTTTTCCATCCACTTTGTTTAAAATAATTTGCAATACTACCTATAGCATCTGGAACTTCTGAAAGTATCACTCTGCCATCACCATCAAAATCAACACCAAGTTTTTTAAAGTTACTAGGCATAAACTGTCCTAGCCCTATTGCACCTGCAAAAGAACCTTTTATCTCTTTTGGGTTTACCCCCTCACGCTTAACCATCTTTAAAAATTCTTTTAATTCTTTTTTAAAAAATTTATTGCGACGATTTTTCTCAAATGCTAAAGTGCATAAAGTATCAAATACTGGATATTTTCCAGTATATAAACCATAATAACTCTCTATCCCTATGATGGCTGTGATATATTCAGGGGGAATTCCATACTTTTTATAAGCACGATTTAAAATTTTCCTGTACTTTTTCATAAATTTTACACCACGAGAGATTCTTTTAGGATTCAAAAGTTTTTTTTCGTATCTACTCCAAGTTCCGTAGTTTCTTTTATACTTTTTCTTTTTTTTCTTGTTTAAATGTACTTTTTTCTTAACTTTTTTTGGTATAGCATAAAATTTTAAAGAACGTTTTTGTAACTCTACACTACAAAAAAGCTCTTTTAGCTCTTTTTGTGAAAAATCTTCTGTAGTTACCATCTCTTCTATAAAAATTTTTGTTAAATTATTTTCATTATAATTAATAAGAGTAGATTTAGATGCAGTAGAAGCATAAATATGTAGTGAAAAGATAGTGACTAAGATTATACTTTTTATAAGTACTTTCATTAATAAACCTTATTTCCTTAAGATAATAGAATGATTTATATAATAAAAAGAAGTATGGCGCGGTGGACGAGATTCGAACTCGCGACCCCCTGCGTGACAGGCAGGTATTCTAACCAACTGAACTACCACCGCAACCTAAAATAAAAACACCTTAAAATGGCGACCCCTAAAGGATTTGAACCTCTGTTACTACCATGAAGTGATAGTGTCCTTGGCCACTAGACGAAAGGGTCACTTTCTTTCATAAACAAAAGGTTTACAATATTTTACTTTTTGAATTAATTGTGCTAAAGATTTTAGCGAAGCATAGTAAAACTATGTGAGCTGAAATTTTAAGTGCAAATAATCAAAATGGTGGGCACTACTGGACTCGAACCAGTGACATCTACCTTGTAAGGGTAGCGCTCTACCAACTGAGCTAAGCGCCCTTATTAATAGGGTTTGTTTTTTGAATTAGTTGTGCTAAAGATTTTAGCGAAGCATAGTAAAACTATGTGAGCTGAAATTTTAAGTGCAAATAATCAAAAAATGGTGGGCATTACTGGACTCGAACCAGTGACATCTACCTTGTAAGGGTAGCGCTCTACCAACTGAGCTAAACGCCCATTTTAAAATGGCGCGGTGGACGAGATTCGAACTCGCGACCCCCTGCGTGACAGGCAGGTATTCTAACCAACTGAACTACCACCGCAACCGTAATTAAAAAAATGGTGTCCTGTGATGGATTCGAACCATCGGCCACATCATTAAAAGTGACGTGCTCTACCAGCTGAGCTAACAAGACATTTGCCTCTTATTCTTAAGAGGACGAAATTATAGACAAATCATCTTTATATGTCAAGAAATTTTCATACAAATTTAAAAAAACATCTTTTTATCTATCAGAACAAGCATTTTAATGGCAAACAATACACTTTGTTTTTGTATATAGTTTCTATCTCCATCAAGTTTTAAATGCATTTGAGATTGGTGTGTTTTACTACTAGCACTAACATAAACAGTTCCTACTGGTTTTAACTCACTTCCACCACTATCTCCTGCTATGCCACTTATAGAAAGTGCATAATCTGCACCACTAACATTTAAAGCACCTTCACTCATTTCTAAAACAACTTCAGAACTAACAGCACCAAAATCTTTTAAAGTTTTTTCATTTACTGCTAACCAATTTTCTTTTATATGGTCTGAATATGTAACTAATGAACCATCTATAATACTAGAAACCCCATTTTCTTTAATAAAATAATAACTTAATAATCCTCCACTACAACTCTCTGCAAAAGTTATCTTTTTTTGTGCTTTTAGTAACCTTTGAGTTATATAAAGAACTATGTTTGACTTATCTATCAGATTTTGTGGTAACAACTCTTTTGCAGATTTTATAAACTTTGAAATATCTCCATACTTACTACTAACGATTTCAACCCTTACCCATCCATCTATAATAGTAACAACATCTATGCTTAAATCAAATGTTTGTGCCAATGGGTTTAATACATTTATAGTTGCATCTTTTGAATACTCAAAAAGATGTATAGTAGCTATATTTTGTTCTGACTTCATAAGTATATTTGGCATATATTGCATCTCATCTACTTGTAAAACATTTATGAATGATTTATCATGTTCTAGAAGGTAACTTTTATCTTCATACAAAGTTGCTTTTGCTGGTATAAGCATCCCATTTTTTAAAACTTGATTATCGCTCGTTACAGTAGATATAAGTTTACCTATAGTTGAAAAGTTATGTTTAGTTGTTACTATGATAAGCTTATTTTTACTATTTATCTCCTTTTCAAGATATAAAAATAAAGAGTTA
The DNA here is from genome assembly GCA_013153755.1 of Campylobacterota bacterium. The sequence continues at coordinate 9,467 of JAADDU010000172.1, forward strand.
TCACTCTCTTTAAAGTATGTTATGGAGTTGATAAAACTAAATTTTTGTTTTACTTTTCTTAAAACATACTCTTGAAGAGAATCATTATATATAAATTTGTTACCAATAAAAATAAGCTGTACTTTCATCTAGTTATAACCTTCATCAAGTGATTTGAATCTAGTATTATAGCACTTTAAAGAAGCTTTTAAACCCTTTAAAGATATAATCCAAAAAATTTTAAACACTTTTGAGGCTTATATGGACTACAAAGATACACTACTTTTACCGACAACTTCGTTTGCTATGCGTGGTAACCTAATCAACAATGAACCAAAGCGTTATGCTTCGTGGGATGAAAATAAAGTTTATGAAAAAATGAAACTAAATCGTAAAGATGCACCTAGTTTTACACTTCATGATGGACCCCCTTATGCAAATGGTCACATCCATATAGGTCATGCACTTAACAAAGTTCTAAAAGATATCATAGTTAAACATAACTATTTCAATGGCAAATCTGTCCGTTTTACTCCAGGTTGGGACTGTCACGGTTTACCGATAGAGCAACAAGTGGAGAAAAAACTTGGTGGCAAGAAGAAAAAAGAGCAACTAGAAGTTGCAAAAATTCGTGAGCTTTGTCGTGAACATGCCAAAAAGTTTGTAGATATCCAAAGAGATGAGTTTAAAACTCTTGGGATTTTAGCTGATTGGCAAAACCCTTATGTAACTATGGACTATAAATTTGAAGCAAATATCTACCGTACACTTTGTAGTGTTGCTAAAAAAGGGCTTTTAATAGAGCGTAGTAAGCCTGTTTATTGGTCATGGGCTGAGAGAACTGCACTAGCTGAAGCGGAAGTTGAGTATGAGGACAAAGAGTCACACTCTATCTATGTAGCATTTGAGCTAAGTGATGAAGCCAAAGCAAAAGCAGATATAGACTCAAAAGCATCTTTGGTTATCTGGACAACTACACCTTGGACACTACCTGCAAACACTGGTATATCTCTGCATCCAGAGGAAAAGTATGTTCTTACAACTGATGGTTACATAGTTGCAAAAGCTCTTTTTGAATCACTTTT
>JAADDU010000147.1 GCA_013153755.1 Campylobacterota bacterium
TACATCATCACCAGTTTGCAAATTTCCTGCAAAAATTAAAGAGCCATCTTCCATCGTGGCAGTTACAGCTCTTGCTATATCCATCTCTTTTCTTTTTACTATTAGTGGAAACTCTATACCTAAGGCTGGAAGTTTTTTTGCTACATTATCACCAAGATAGTAAGCATAAGTATCATAAGCACTTTTATCATTTATGGTATATACTCGATTTTGTATCGCTTTTGTGATTTTTAGATTTACACCAATACTTGACCAATGAAAACTAAAATCTGTATAGATTTTTAAGCTATCAGAATTTAGAGATACTCCTACAGCTCCATGTTCTAGGATGTGTTCTTTTGTAAAAACAAAAGTATGGTTAAATTTAGCATTATCACCGGCTAATCCTCCAGCTATTTTTATGTTAGTATTAACAGAAGATATACCATTTAAAAACTCTTCACCATTGCCACCAAGACCATCTATAAAAGATATAATAGCTTTCGTTTTATCTCCCACTATTTTAGTAGCAAGTTTTTTCCCTGTATCGAAGTAGGTATTGTTTATATCAAAGATAGCAACTTCTAAAGTTGTTTTTTTAAAAATATTAAATGAGATTACAGTATGGTTTGCAGTGACTTTAGCATCTTTTATCTCTCCATCTGTAGTTGAGCCTATTAGTTTGGAATGTGGTAACAAGTTATCTATTTCTAAGATAAGTTTTCCAATAAAATTTTTATCATTATTTCCTGTAAAAACTTGAATAAGAGTAGTGTTACTATCTATGATATTATTTTGTTTTATAAATTCTTTTAAAGATAGTTCATTTATATAGTATGTATTGAATGTTTTCATGATTTATCTATAAATCTCAACTTCTAGATAGTTGTTTGCACATGAGATACCTTTAGTCATTTTGTGTTGAACTGCTTGCATAGTTTTGTGTTAATAAATTTTGTATCTAAAATTGTTTTTAAAAGGATAGCTATGTAATGATGACAATGAAATATCATGGCTTCACTACCTATTTTAAGATAGTTATGCTTTTTATCATCTTTAAAATTATTTATATTAAACATAAAGCACACCTCCCTTTTTCTGTATAAAAACGGTTATTGTTTATGTCTTATAACAATTTTAACAAATACTTATGGTAAAGATTCTTAAAGGGTTGTAATCTAAAGAAAAATTTTACCGTTTTTGATAGTTATATCACCACTAAGTTCTGCTTCAAAAACTCTAGTAGGAAATTTTTTCAAGGTCTCTTCATAAGTTGGATTTGATTTGCAAAAATCCATAAAATCATCTTCTTTGTTTTCAATTGTTTGTGTTGTTGCAAAGAGAGATATAAATTTATCTATATCATAGATGGCTGTTGCTTTGTTATGCTCTAAAAGCTCATTTGTTGCACCACTTTCACCAATTCTTTGAGCAAAAACATATATCTTTTTTTCCATTTTTAGTGCTATCTCTATACTTCTCATACTTCCACTATCAAGTTCAGCCTCAGCAACAACTAAAACATCTCCTAAGGCTACTACTAATTCATTTCTAACAACAAAACTCCAAGGAGTAGCACGAAAATCGTGCTTAAATTGACTTATAAGAAGCCCTTTTTGTTCTATATCGCTTAGTAGGTTTTTGTTTATAGTTGGGTATTTTATATCTATACCACATGGCAGTATAGCGATGGTATTTTGCTCTCCTGCACCCTTGTGTGCTATGGCATCTATACCCATAGCTCCACCACTTACTATACATATATTATGTTTTGATAATGATGAAGCTAGTTTTTGAGTAATCATACGGGAATATTTTGATGGTTTTCTACTACCTATTATAGAAATTTTAGTTTTTTTTAAAAGCTCTAAATTTCCCCTAAAATGTAGTTCTTTTGGGTAGTTTTTCATAGCATCTAGTGCATCTATATGCTCTTTTATTAGCATTAGTAAAGCCTGTTAATATACACTAGTTCAACATCTTTAAAAAGTGCTCTTGATTCATATAAAGCTTTTAGAGTATTTGCATGGGGATGCCCTATAGCTATAGCAGTTCCATGTAGTTTTGCTATGCGTATGGCTTGTTTTATAGCTTGTTTTATAGATGCTTTATCTGATTTATGATCTAAAAAAACATCTCTTGCTCTATATTTAAGACCAAAATTTTGTATCACTTTTTTTGCTTTTGTTTTACCTGTTGTTCTGCTATCTACAAAATTAATACGTTGTGCTTTAAGTGCATAAATAAGTTTATTCATAGCAACTTCATTAGCTGTAAATTTACTACCTGTGTGATTGTTAAGATACTTTACTCTTGGAAATATCTCTTTTATATGTTTTACTATAGCATTTATCCTAGATGCAGAATCACTAACTCTTAAAGTTATATCTTCTTCGGCATGAAAGTTAAATGCTTCCATGGGTAGATGCACCATGTATATATTTTCATGTGAGGCAAGTTTAGCAGAGTTTGGTCTAGCTTTACTTGGGGGTAAAAATGACATAGTAAGGGTAATACCAACTTTTTTTATGTTTCTTATATGTCTTTTTGTGCTTACATCATCTATGATAATGGCAAGTTTTGGTTTGTTAGTTGTAGTTTTGAAGGCTCTTTTTGATGGTTTAGGAGGTTTTACATATTTTTTTGTATCATATTCATGTGAAGCAACTATATCTTCTTTAGTAGCTTTTTTAAGAACCTCTTTAAGTCTGGTATTTACACTTTTTTTATGTTTTATGATTGAAGTTTTTTCAAGTTTTTTAAGAGCAGATAGTCTTTTTTTCTTTTCTAAATTGTGTTTTTTTGTAATCTCATCTTTTGCATCTTCGTAACCATAAGAATAACCACCAATAAAACTAGCAATCAATACTAAAATAGATAATAATATAAAAGTTATATATGTTAGGACTTTGTTAGGTTTTTTTTTCTTCTTTAAGGTTGTCTTTTTTTTAGTTTTTTTCTTTGTCATTTTATACCATATATTTGATTTTTGTAACTATATCAAAATTTTATGAAACTTAGCTATTTTATGACAATTTGCAATAAATTTTATGATGAAATTTTTAAGAGGTGGTGGCTTGTCTCGGAATCGAACCAAGGACACAGTGATTTTCAGTCACTTGCTCTACCGACTGAGCTAACAAGCCATGATAAAAAGTTTTAAAAGTGGTGGCTTGTCTCGGAATCGAACCAAGGACACAGTGATTTTCAGTCACTTGCTCTACCGACTGAGCTAACAAGCCATCTTTTAAAGGACGAAATTATATCTACTATGTACTGAAAGTTAGCTTATAGAGCTGACTTCTTCTTTAAAAATATCCCCTCTTTGGGCATAAGAATTAAACTCATCAAGACTTGCAGCAGCAGGAGAGAGTAGGGCTACTTCACCTTTTTTTAGATTTTTATCTATTTTTTGTACTGCATCTATTAGGTTTTTGCACTCTAGATGTTTAATACCATGCTTTTTTGCAAGTGTTGATAGTTTTTGTTTGTTTGAGCCTATATGGTAAGTAACCACTGCATCTAAATTTTTTATAAAAAGAAATAGCTCTTCTAAATCCACCCCTTTATCATCTCCACCAAGTATAAGGTGTAAGGAAGAGTCTTTATACCTCTTTAGTGCAGCTATACTTGCATTCAGGTTTGTTGCTTTTGTATCGTTTACCCATAAACGCCCTTTAGCATCTTTTAACTCCTCTTGTCTATGAGGCTCAATGCTAAAAGAGTTGATTTTATCATAATCGATTTTATCAAAAAGTATCTTCTCCACTGCCATTGCTAAAAGTGCATCTATAAGGAATGCACCTTTAAACTTTACTTTTTGCATATCTATACCAAAATGTGTAGCAAGTGAGCTTTCATCTGTATATGTGATGATATGTGCATCTGTTTTTATGCCTTTATAAGCTTCTGGTATGATAGCAACTTCCCCCTCTTTCATAGAGTAGATAGGTTTTAGTTTTGCATCTATATACTCTTGCATACCTCCATGCCAACTTAGATGGTCAGGGCTTAATGGTAGTAGTACATATATATTAGGAACTGCTTTATTTGTATAGTGCATAGTAAAAGAACTTGTTTCAAGTATCCAAATTTTAGAGTTTTTATCTAGCTCGGCAAGTGGTGTTCCTATGTTCCCACCAGCTTGACTTTTATACTCATAAAGTAGGTGTTGCATCATCTGTGTAGTTGTTGTTTTTCCATTGGTTCCACTTATCCAGATTTTAAGTGGTGTGGTATCTTTAAAGTAGTCATACTCACTTATAAGGTTTTTAGCTTTTTTTATAAGTGGATGATATGGTGGAATTCCGGGAGAGGGTATCTCTAATGATGAGTAGTTTTCATCAAATTCATCTGATGGTTTGACCATAAAACCATCTTTATCTTTAAAGGGTTTATGACACTTATCATCATAAAAAACTACATTTTGTATAGTTTTTGCTAAAGCTTTTGTAGTTTTTCCATAACCAAATAGTGAAGTTTTGTACTGCATCTAACGAAGCTTTAGAGTTATAAGTGCTATGAGATTAGATAGTATCGCAATTATCCAAAATCTAACTATTATCTTGTTTTCAGCCCAGTTCTTCATCTCAAAATGATGATGTATAGGAGCCATCAAAAAAACTCTTTTTTTACGAATCTTATAACTACCAACTTGTAAGATTACAGATACAGTTTCTATAACAAAGATAGAAGCTATAAGAACAAGTAAAATCTCACTTTTTGAGATGATAGCTAAGTATCCTAAAAATGCACCAACAGTTAAAGAACCACTATCTCCCATAAAAACTTCAGCAGGGTGGCAGTTAAACCATAAAAATCCCATCAAAGCACCCATCAAAGCACTTGCTATGATAGCAACCTCTCCCACATCAAAGTTTGGCATAAGTAGGTAAGCACTAAATTTTGCATGTCCTGTTATATAGATGATGATACTAAAAGATGCTAAAGCAGTAAGAGAAGGAACAGTAGCAAGACCATCAAGACCATCTGTAAGATTTACAGCATTTGATGTTGAGATGATAACTAAACACCAAAAAAGAGTTGAGTATATGCCCATATCTAGTACAGGTGTTTTTATAAAAGGAACATAAAGATCTGTGTTAAAATCAGCAAAAAAGCATAAAAAACAAGTGATGATAAGTGATGCAATTATTTGTAAAAGTATTTTGGTTCTTGCTTTTAGTCCAGCTAAGTTTTCATTTTTTTTGATTTTTGCATAATCATCTTGAAAGCCGATAAGAACAAAAAGAACTAGCGTTATTAAACCACCTATTGCATACATATTTGAGAATTTTATACTTATAAGTGAAGCCAAAATAGTAGCACTTATAAAGACTATGCCACCCATAGTTGGTGTTTTGGCCTTTTGTTGATGAGTTTTTGGAGCCCACTCATTTATGGGTTGTACGCTAGATGTTTTTTGAGCCCATTTTATGAAACGTGGCATAAGAAAAAGCGTAAAAATTAAAGCTAAGAAAAATGATATACCAGCTCTAATCGTGATATACCCAAGGATGTTTATATTTAAGAGTTCATGTAAGTAGTAAAGCAAAATTATCTTTCCATTATATAAAATTAAAAACATAATTATAGTATAATCGCCTGAAATTTTAACAAAGTAGGGGACTAAATTGTCAAAAAAAGCTATTTTAGTTATAACTGATGGTATAGGTTATAGTAGTAAAACTGAATATAACGCATTTTATAATGCAACAAAACCAAATTATGATAGACTATTTAATGAAGTTCCTCACTCGCTTATCGATACTTCTGGATTAAGTGTTGGTTTACCTGATGGACAGATGGGTAACTCAGAAGTTGGACATATGAGTATAGGTAGTGGTAGAGTTTTGTACCAAGATTTAGTGAAAATTTCCTTAGCCTTGCAAGAGCATACTTTGATTAAAAATAAAGTTTTACAAGAACTTCTTAACTCTTCAAAAGATATACATCTTATAGGTCTTTTGAGTGATGGTGGTGTTCACTCTCATATAGATCATTTTATGGGTATAGCAGAGATAGCTTCAAATCAGGGTAAAAAAGTTTTCCTGCATCTCATAACAGATGGTAGAGATGTATCCCCAACTTCTGCTCAAAAATATATAGATATAGTAAAAAAGCATCTAAATGAAAATATTCAAATTGCAACTATATCTGGTAGATTTTACTCAATGGATAGAGACAATAGATGGGACAGAGTAAAACTAGGTTACGATGCCATAGTAGATGCAGTACCAAAAACAGAGTTAGATGCAGTGGATTATGTAAAACACTCATACTCACTAAATGAGACTGATGAGTTTATAAAACCAACTGCTTTTAGCACTTATGATGGTATAAAAGATGGTGATGGTGTTTTAACTATAAACTTTAGAAGTGACAGAATGAGAGAGATGGTTAGTGCTATAGGTGATGAAAACTTTAATGGTTTTGAGAGAACATATAAAAAAGTGAATCTTGCTACTATTACAGAGTATGATAAAAGTTTCTCGTACCCTGTACTTTTTAAAAAAGAATCTCCTAAAAATACACTTGCTGAGGTTATCTCAAAACAAGGTTTAAGACAACTTCATACTGCTGAAACTGAAAAATATGCTCATGTTACATTCTTTTTAAATGGTGGCATAGATGAGCCTTATGAGAATGAAACAAGAGTTCTTATCCCATCCCCAAATGTAAAAACTTATGATGAAAAACCACAAATGAGTGCTTATGAAGTTGGTGAAGTAGTTTTAAAAGCTATGGATGATGAGTATGATTTTGTGGTAGTAAACTTTGCAAATGGCGATATGGTAGGACATACTGGAGATTTTGAAGCAGGTAAGATAGCAGTACAGAGTGTAGATACACAAATTGGACTTATACTAGATAAAGCAAAAGAGAAAGATTATGCTGTTGTTATCACATCTGACCATGGAAACTGTGAAGAGATGAGAGATGATGATGGTAATATGCTTACAAATCATACAGTTGGAAAAGTTTGGTGTTTTGTAGTGGCAGATGGAGTTGATAATGTACAATGTGGTGCTTTAAATAATATCGCACCAACTATTTTAAAACTTATGGATATAGAAAAACCATCTCAGATGGATCATAGTCTAATTTAATAAATTAAAGGAGTAAATATTGAAATTTTCAGGTAAAAATGTTTTAGTTACAGGTTCAAGTAGAGGTATAGGTGCACAGATAGCTAAAACTTTAGCTAGTTTTGGGCTAAAAGTATGGATAAATTATAGGAGTGGTGCAAAAGAGGCAGATGCTATAAAAGATGAGATAGAAGCAGATGGTGGAAGAGCTGCAGTTATCGGTTTTGATGTGAGTGATGAAGCTGCATTTATAGATGCGATAAAAACTATACTAAGTAGTGATGGGGAGCTTTCATACTTAGTAAATAATGCTGGAATTACAAATGACAAGCTTGCGCTTCGCATGAAAACAGATGATTTTATGAGTGTAATTAATGCTAATCTTACATCATGTTTTATAGGTTGTAGAGAGTCTATGAAAGTTATGAGAAAGAAAAAGTTTGGAGCAGTTGTAAATATAGCTTCTATAGTGGGTGAAACAGGTAATGCAGGTCAAACAAACTATGTAGCATCTAAAGGTGGAGTGATAGCTATGACAAAAAGTTTTGCACAAGAATCAGCAACGAGTGGTATCCGTTTTAATTCTGTTACTCCTGGTTTTATAGCTACTGAGATGACAGATGCATTAAGTGATGATATTAAAGATAATTTTACATCAAAAATACCTATGAAAAGATTTGGAAATGCTAAGGAAGTTGCAGAAGCAACAGCATTTTTACTCTCAGACCATGCAAGTTATATAACAGGCGAAACATTAAAGGTAAATGGTGGTATGAATATGGCATAACAAAATTACTTTTAAGTTACTTTTGTTATAATTACCCGATTAAATTAAAACATAGGAGCTATAATGGCACTTTTAGACGATATTAAAGAAGTAGTAGTTGAGCAATTAAGCGTAAGCGCAGATGAAGTAAAAGAAGATGCGAAGTTTGTTGAAGATTTAGGTGCAGATAGCCTTGATGTAGTTGAATTGGTTATGGCTCTTGAAGAAAAATTTGATATTGAAATTCCTGATGATGAAGCAGAGAAAATTCAAACTGTTTCTGATGTTGTAAACTATATCGAAAGTAAATAATTAATTTACTCAAAGTATTTTTAAAGCCTAGTAGTTCGCTAGAACTGTTAGGTTTTATAAAGTATTTTATTTTATCATGGAGATTTTTTAGATGAAAAGAGTAGTAGTAACTGGTATAGGGATGATAAACGCAGTTGGTCACGATAAAGAGAGTTCTTTTAAGGCTATATGTGATGGCGAATGTGGTATAGATACTATAACTATATTTGATCCTGAAAAATATAGTGTAAAAATCGCTGGCGAGGTTAAAGATTTTGACCCAGCAACTGTTATGGCCCCAAAAGAAGTTAAAAAAGCAGATAGATTTATACACCTTGGACTTAAAGCTGCTCAAGAAGCTATAGCTGATGCAAACCTTCCAGAAGATACTGATATGGAAAGATTTGGTATAAGTGCTGGTAGTGGGATTGGTGGTCTTCCAGCAATTGAGAAAAACTCTATCATCATAGAAACTCGTGGACCTCGCAGAATATCTCCATTTTTTATCCCTTCTGCACTAGTTAATATGCTTGGTGGTTTTGTTTCTATTGAACATGGAACAAAAGGACCAAACCTTTCAAGTGTTACTGCTTGTGCTGCTGGTACTCATGCTATAAGTGAAGCTTGTAAGACTATTATGTGTGGTGGAGCTGATAAGATGCTTGTAGTTGCTGCTGAATCTGCTGTAACCGGTGCTGGTGTTGGTGGTTTTGCTGCTATGAAAGCACTCTCAACTAGAAATGATGACCCTAAAAAAGCTTCTCGTCCATTTGATAAAGATAGAGATGGATTTGTTATGGGTGAGGGTGCAGCTTCACTTGTTTTGGAGACTTATGAAGACGCAGTAGCTCGTGGTGCAACTATATATGGTGAGATTATAGGCTTTGGAGAAAGTGGAGATGCGAACCATATCACTACACCATCTCTTGATGGTCCAGCAAGAGCTATGAAAGCTGCTTATAAAATGGCAGGAGAACCTAACCTTGATTATGTAAATGCACATGGAACAAGTACAGCTATAAATGATAAAAATGAAACTGCTGCATTAAAAAGCTTATTGGGTGGTAAGGAAAATTGTCCCCCTATGAGTTCTATAAAAGGTCAGATAGGACATTGTCTTGGTGCTGCTGGTGGTATAGAAGCTGTTACTTGTTTGATGGCGATGAGAGATGGTATTATCCCTCCAACTATCAACTATACAACGCCTGATGAAAATTGTGATCTGGATTATGTTCCAAACAAAGCTAGAAAAGCAGAATTAAATGTAGTTATGAGCAACTCATTTGGTTTTGGTGGAACTAACGGCGTTTTAATTTTTAAAAAAATCTAACTTAAAAAGGATTTGATTTGGCAACATACTTAGACTTTGAAAAAAAGATAAAATTTATTCAAGAAGATATCGTTTCTGCTAGAGTTCGTCATGATGAAGATGCAGTAAGTTCACTTCAAGAGAAGCTAGACAAAGAAGTTTCAAAGATATATGGAAGCCTATCTCCTTTTCAACAACTTCAACTTGCAAGACATATAGATAGACCTTATTCTCTTGATTATATAAATATGCTTATGGAAGATAAGTATGAGATACATGGAGATAGACATTATCGTGATGATGCAGCTATACTTTGTTATCTTGGTTACATAGGTGGTGAGAGGGTTGTAGTTATTGGTGAACAAAAAGGTCGTGGTACAAAAAATAAGATAAGAAGAAATTTTGGTATGCCACATCCTGAGGGTTACAGAAAAGCTCTTCGTGCTGCAAAACTAGCTGAGAAGTTTAATATCCCTCTTGTTATGCTTGTAGATACTCCAGGTGCATATCCAGGGCTTGGAGCAGAAGAGAGAAACCAAAGTGAAGCTATAGCTAGAAACCTTTTAGAACTAGCTGACTTAAATACTCAAACTATATCTATAGTTATAGGGGAAGGTGGAAGTGGTGGAGCTTTAGCTATCGGTGTAGCTGATAAGTTTGCTATGATGCGTTACTCTGTATTTAGTGTTATCTCTCCTGAGGGATGTTCTGCGATTTTATGGAATGACCCTAAAAAAGTTGAAGCTGCTACAAATGCTATGAAAATCACAAGTAGTGACTTAAAAGAGTTAAATCTCATAGATGATATTATAGATGAACCACTTATCGGAGCCCATAGAGATAAAGAGAGTGCTGCTAATGCTATGAAAAGCTATATTTTAGAAAATATCAAATCTCTTAAAGAACTTTCAAATGAAGAAAGAAAAAATATAAGATATGATAAGTTAACTGCTGTAGGTGCTTACGCAGAAGAAGAATCTAAATAATCCTCTTTAGCTAGAGGGTCAAATTTAGGTCTTTTTAACCTTTTTGCCTCTCTTGAAAATCTTATAAGTTCCTCTACATTTTTTACACTTTTA
>JAADDU010000155.1 GCA_013153755.1 Campylobacterota bacterium
ATACTTTACAATTACAAGTTGATGATTCAATTTTTGATAAATTTATGGGGTTTTAGATAGCTTACCGAAAGAAAAAATATCTGTAATGGACGAATCAAATTCTATCTCTTTTGAAGAAGCAAAAATAAAAGTTCAAAATGCAATTAACAATATTTCAGATGACAATGGTATTGAAATTGATGATGCATTTGATAAAATTCTTAATCTTAAATGACCTATACAATTATTGTTGAGCCAGAAGCTTTAAAAGAGTTATTAAATTCGACAGCCACTTTCCAAAAATCCATATAAAATCCTAACTATTTCCAACCATCTGCTATAATTGTGACAATGAAAAAAGAGATAAACTTTAAAGCACATACACCATATAAACCAGCAGGTGACCAACCTAAAGCTATAGAAACTTTAACTAAAAGTATTCTTGATGGTAATCGTTACCAAACACTTGAGGGTGTGACGGGTAGTGGTAAAACATACACTATGGCGAAAGTTATAGAGAATGTTAAGATGCCTACTATCATCATGACACATAACAAAACTTTAGCGGCTCAGTTGTACTCTGAGTTTCGTTCTTTTTTTCCTGATGCTCATGTTGAGTATTTTGTTTCGTATTATGATTACTATCAGCCGGAGGCTTACATACCTCGTCAAGATCTGTTTATAGAAAAAGATAGTGCTATCAATGATGAGCTAGAGCGTATGAGGCTATCATCTACTGCAAATCTTCTCTCTTATGATGATGTTATAGTTATCGCATCTGTTTCTGCTAACTATGGTTTAGGAGATCCAGAGGAGTACTTAAATATGGTTCAAGCTCTTGAAGTTGGAGATGAGATAAACCAGAAAAAACTTCTTCTTCGTCTTGTTGAGATGGGCTACTCTCGAAACGATACTTACTTTGATAGTGGGCATATCCGTGTAAATGGAGAGAGTTTAGATATATATCCACCATATTTTGAGCAAGAAGCTATACGCATAGAATTTTTTGGAGATGAGATAGAGGCTATCTATACTTTTGAAGTGATAGACAACAAAAAACTAGAAGAACATAAAAAGTTTACCATCTATGCTTGTTCACAGTTTAGTGTAAGTCAAGAAAAAATGGCAGTTGCGATTAAGAGAATCGAAGAGGAGCTAGACGATAGACTAGCATACTTTCAATCAGCTGGAAAACTACTAGAATACCAAAGACTAAAACAAAGAGTTGAGTTTGATTTGGAGATGTTGCAAACTACAGGGATGTGTAAGGGAGTAGAAAATTACTCTCGCCTTTTAACAAACAAAAAACCAGGAGAAGCTCCTTTTACTCTTTTAGATTATTTTGCACAAAACAACAAAGAGTATCTTGTTATCGTTGATGAAAGCCATGTTTCACTACCTCAATATCGTGGAATGTATGCAGGGGATAGAGCTAGAAAAGAGGTTCTTGTAGATTATGGTTTTAGACTTCCATCAGCACTTGACAACCGTCCTCTTATGGCAGAAGAGTATATAAATAAAGCTCCACACTATCTTTTTGTATCAGCAACCCCAGCAGAGTATGAGCTTGAGATGTCAGCTGTAAAAGCAGAGCAGATTATCCGTCCTACTGGTCTTCTTGACCCTATTTTAGAGATAAAAACATCAGATAATCAAGTAGAAGACATACATGATGAGATAAAAGGGATAGTAGCTAAAAATGAGAGAGTTCTCATAACGGTACTAACTAAAAAAATGGCAGAAGCACTTACAAAATATCTTGCAGATTTAGGAATAAAAGTCCAATATATGCACTCAGATATTGATACTATAGAGAGAAACCAAATCATCCGTGCATTGCGACTTGGAGAGTTTGATGTACTTATAGGGATAAATCTTCTTCGTGAAGGGCTTGATTTACCTGAAGTTTCACTTGTAGCCATTTTAGATGCAGATAAAGAGGGGTTTTTAAGAAGTGAGACTGCTCTTATCCAAACCATCGGTAGAGGTGCTAGAAATGCAAATGGTAGAGTAATCTTATATGCAAATCGTATCACTAAATCTATGCAAAAAGCGATAGATACAACAACTCAAAGAAGAAAGATTCAAGAAGCACATAATAAAAAACATGGTATCACCCCTACAACTACGATTCGTAAGCTCGATGAGAACCTAAAGCTAGAAGAACATGGAGATATTTACCAAAAACATAAAAAAATGGATAAAATGCCAGCATCAGAAAAAAAAGCGATAACAAAAGAGTTAATGCTTAAGATGAAAGCAGCTGCAAAAGAGTTAAACTTTGAAGAAGCAGCAAGACTTCGTGATGAAATTACAAAAATAAAAAAATTATAGGATATTTAAAATATGGAAGATACTTTTAGTAACTTAGCAACTTATGGATATATAGGACTTTTTCTTTACTCTCTTGGTGGTGGATTTATCGCACTTGTGGGTGCTGGAGTTTTGTCATTTATGGGAAAAATGGATTTAACAACCTCTATGAGTGTAGCTTTTGTAGCTAATGCTTTAGGAGATATGTTACTTTTATATATGGCTCGATATCAAAAAAGTATGATGATGGAGGGGCTTAAAAAACATAGAAGAAAACTAGCTCTTGCACATATAATGATGAAAAAAAATGGCTCTTGGATAATCCTAATTCAAAAGTTTGTTTATGGTATAAAAACTCTTATCCCTATAGCTATAGGACTTACTAAATATGATGCTAAAAAGTTTGCAATACTCAATGTTTTAAGTGCTGGGATTTGGGCTTTAGTATTTGGACTTGGTAGTTACTATTCTGGTGCTATACTTGTAGAGTTTGCAAAAATAATAGGCGATAAACCTTGGATAGCACCTGTCATCTTAGTAGTATTTGGTGGAGCTTTGTGGCTATATATGGAAAAGGCCACGAAAAGAAAAAGATAGGTTATTTTCCTATCTTTTTAACCCTTTTTACAACTTCTTTAAAGTCCACAACCTCTTCACCATCTTTAATACTATCTTTAGATTTATGAGCCGAAAAACCATAAGCCATAGGTGTTATGTTATTTGTGTCATAAAAAGCTTTTCTAGCATCTATCCATTCACCTGTAATTACATCAGTAATCCAAATAACAGCCTCATTTTTCCATTTTATATGTTCATCATCAAACCATAAAACCATACATCCTAAATCATCAAACATATATTTTTTACCTGTATTTGGGTCTATAACTTGAGCTGTATTATGTCTATCACTTACCACCATGACACATCTAGCACACATATCTCTATCCCAGTGGACTTTAGCTACACCTGTATCTACTTTTTTTTCACATCCCAAAGTAAAAAACAACATAAAACTTATCAATAAAAATTTAACCATTAAAACCCTTTTTTTAAGACAATCATAGCAAAACAGAGTTACTATGACAACTATTTTTTTAAATCTTCTTTCAAAGTGCTTACTATCTTTTCATCTTGAGCCAAATCAACCCACTTAAATTCAAGTCCACTTTGAGAACTACCACCTAAAAGGTCACCACTTTTTCTAAATGCTAAATCAAGATTTGCTATATCAAAACCACTTTTTGTTTCTACAAACTTTTCAAGTCGTTTAGATGCAGTGGTATTTGTATATAGATAACAATACCCTTTAAGCCCTGTTCTACTCACCCTACCCCTTAACTGATGAAGAGTTGACAACCCTAACCTCTCAGCCCCAACGATAACAACAGTAGTAAGTCTAGGTAAAGATATACCCACTTCAACAACAGTTGTGGCTATAAGAATCTTCCCCTCATCTCTAAAATTAAGTAAAACTTCCTCTTTTTGTTTGTCTTTACCATGTGTAATATAAACATCATCAAAATTCTTTTCCCAATACCCACGAGCCTCTTCTATACTCTGATACTCTAAAGCATCACTTTGTTCTACTAAAGGGTAAACGATTAAAACTTGGTTATTTTTTGCTATCTCTAGTTTTATATGTTCTAAGAGCTCTTTAAAATCACTTTTACCTATAACTTTAGAGTCTATATCTTTTGTAAAAGGGGTTGAAGTTATCAAACTCACATCTATATGAGCAGTTTCTATCATAGCTTGAGTTCTAGGTATGGGTGTTGCACTAAATTGTAGATAATGTGGTTTTTTACTACCTTCACTTACTAGTTTTTCGAGCATATTTCTTTGCAAAGTACCAAAACGATGTTGTTCATCTACCATAACAAGCACTGCATCTGGCAACTCTCTGTATAAAAGTGCATGAGTTCCTATGATAAAATCAAACTCTTTTAAATCCACTTTTTTAGTCTTATTTGTAACCAAAACAGTTTTAACATTTGGTAAAAATTTTTGAGCCTCTTCAAAAAGCTGATTTGCTAGTATAGTTGTTGGAGCCATTAAAATAGAACGATATGGAAGTGCCATATATGCTGAAGCTAAGATAACCATAGTCTTTCCACTTCCCACATCACCAACAACCATCCGTTTAGATGCAGTGCTTTTTGCAAAATCTTTTCTTATATCGTTGATGGCATCTAACTGCTCATTTGTTAATTTAAAAGGTAATGTATCTATCCATTTTTGTGGTTGTGTTTCTATACTTTTTATAGAATCAAAATATCTTCTTTTTTTAGATAGTTTTTTCATATATATAAAGAGTTCTAGGTATTTAAGTGCATCTAAAAGCACTGCATCTAACTCTTTTTTTATAGTTGTTGGAAAATGAAGTTTTAAAATTTCACTACAAATACTTTCTTTTAAACCCTCATCTAAAAGCTTTTCTATGGTTAAATTGTTTTGAACAAATCTATACATAACATCACTTCTAAGTTGACATTTATACTTTGGTATTATTGTACCTATATTTGTAACTTTTTTTGGCATACTCATACTGCATCTACCCATTTTACAATCTATAACACCATAAAAGTAGTCTCTATCTCCAACCTTAAACTGATGTGTCATATATGGTTTTGGACGAAAAATCACACCATGGACAACATGACCTAAATTATGAGCAAAAAAGGTTATCTGTAAGGAGTTAGGTGTACGACAAAAAGACTCAATACTAGCATCGATAAGCTGAGCTTTATCCATAAGTATCTCATCATGTAGTGTTAAATCTTCATAAGAATTTGGTATAACAAGAAGTAATTCACTCCAACTATCTATACCAAGCTTGTCAAATTTTGTTTTTTGCTCTTTTGTTAAATCCATAATGACGATTATATTTAAAATTTATAAAAATACTTCAAAATATGGCAATTTGTCATATTTTAATTTTTATTCATCTTATAAACATAAGCTAAAACCTCTGCAACAGCTGAAAAAAGCTCCTCTGGGATTGGTTTTTCAACCTCTACATCTGCATATAGTGACCTCGCAAGTGGAGGGTTTTGAACTATATGTACACCATTTTCTCTTGCTATTTTTTTGATTTGTTGTGCTATATTATCCATCCCTTTAGCTACTACATAAGGGGCTCTTTTACTCTCTTCATATTTTAGTGCAACTGCATAGTGAGTTGGATTTGTTATAACGACATCAGCATTTGGAACTTCTGCCATCATCCTTTTTCTTGATGCCTCCATTTGGATTTGACGGATTTTACCTTTTATAAGAGGGTCTCCCTCCATATTTTTCATCTCATCTTTTATCTCTTGTTTACTCATCTTTAAACCATCAAAGTACTGCTTTCTTACTATGATTATATCTATAGTAGCAAAAACAAAGATGATAAAAAGCATCACTAGAGATATGATTATAGCTTTATCACTCAACCATTCTAACTGCTTAGACAAACTAAAAAGTGCTACTGTTGGAAGCTCTGTTATAAAATAAAAAAAGAATAAAAATCCAACTCCTAAAGTTGTAAAAGATTTAAAAGTAACTTTTACTCCTTCTATGAGCTTTTTCATAGAAAAAAGGTTTTTAGTTCCCTTTATAGGGTCTATCTTTTTAAAGTCTGGCATAACAGCCTTAGTAGTAAATAAGAATCCAAACTGAGCTAAAGCAGCAACTACACCTGAGATAGCAACTGCTATAGCTAAAGGCATAATGATAAGAAGAAACTCTTTCATAGTAACAAAAGCTATATCTATCATAGAAACTTTAGTGAGTGTCATACCTACAAGAGAAAAATAGTACTTAAAAAGTGCTAAAACATGCGAACCCATATATGGAAAAAGCATCAATATAGCTAAAATCGCCACAAAAAGGGTTATGACCCCTGAAGCATCTTGTGACTTAGGGACATTACCCTCTTTTCTGGCATCTTCTATCTTCTTGGGGGTGGGTTCTTCTGTTTTTTCAGCATCATCTGCCATAGTTCATCTTTATATATAATCTAAAATTTAGTACAACAACAATAAGTTTTTTATCTTCAATCAAATAAAATAGTATATAATTGCCAACTCTATATCTATAATAACCTTCAAGCTTACCTTTAAATAAATTTTTTAATGTAAGGTTTGCATATCACAACTTCTTTTAGATATTTTTTATAATTATAGCTAAAATTTATTTTTTTCTTTAAGACATTTTAGAAAATTATTATTTGAAACAAATTGATGTATAAGCATCTAAATAGTATTTTCTCCAACTCTTATAGAGATGACTTTTTTCGTTTTATATCCCTTACACATTTGATAAAATTAGTGTTATTTTTATATTCATTCCAAATTATATGTTTTTCTCCATCATCATAGTAATGAAAGGCAAACTTTTTTGCTTTTTTATCTGAATAATCCATTGATGACCAAATATTTCTAAAACATTTTTTATGTTTAAAATGTTCTCTTTTATCTTTAATTCCATCAAGTTCTATAATTGTTGGAAGTTTCCAATCATCAAAACCATTTAAAGTTAAATTTTGACAATATTTCTTAGCATGATACCAGCTTCCTGTTTTTCTTACATTTTTACCTTGTTCATAATATACCATGTAGTTATCAATCTCTTGTTTAGTATAAGCTTCATCTTGCCACATAAGATTAGTATCTTTATCTATCCATACATCTTTAAGTGATTGTTTTAATTTTACATCTGAAACACTATATTTTATCTTTTTAGCAGATGCCAATGATGTATAAGCATTATCTCCATAACCAAGTCTTTTAAGACCTTTATATGCTTTTATCGCTTCTTTTTTATCTAAGTATTGTTCTTTTCCATAATCATAATATATCCATTTATCCCAGTCTGGACTCTCAGGTGGATTAAAGCTCCACTCTCCTGCTTTTCCCATAGCTCCCATACTTATATCTATATAAAGATGATTTGTTCCTTGTCCTGTATATGTTGTATCAAATGGAACTTTTACAACTAAGTCATATATTTTTAGTTTTGAGAATTGTTCTTTTGTAAGTTTATCTTTTGTATAACTTTTACCGTCTATATCTATAAATTGACCTATCTCATACTTTGCAGTTGCTTTTACTACAGGTTCTCCCATAAGTGTTTCTATTTTATATTTTACAGTTATCTCTACATCAAAGGAGTTCCCACTACCATCTCTAAAATTATTTAGCTCTAAAACTCCACTTACTACTTTTGCATAAGATAGTGTTGATAATAACACCAAAGAGATGATTAAATATTTAAATAACTTCATAAAAGCTCCTTTAAACTGTTTTTAAGTGTTTTAGCTAAATTTTGAGTGTTCTAGTGTGAAAGCCATACAACATAAAGATGATATTGAATATCTTTATAAGTACAATCATCAGGAAGATTATGCATTATCTCTTGTACTTCTTGTTTTAGAGCTGACATAAACTCTCCTTTTTTTCTTTATATTAATTCAACATGATTAATAATTATAAATAATGAGTTGAAAATTTTGCTAAAAGAATTTTCAACTAACTTTCATAGACAAATCTATCCAGTTTGCTTGATGTATAAGACTTCCACTACTTATAGCATCTACTTTTGTTTTTGCATAACTTTCTATGGTATCTAGCGATATATTTCCACTTGCTTCGAGTAAGATATGAGGGTGGTTTTCATCTCTATATTTTACAATTTCTGCAACTTGAGTTGGTGTCATGTTATCACACATAACTATATCTGCACCAGCTTCAAATGCCTCTTTTGCTATGGCAAATGTTTCTGCTTCTATCTCTATCTTCGCAGTAAATGGTATCTTTTTTCTAGCTTGTATTATGTAGTTTTTTAAATCTTTTATAGTTTTTAGATGGGTATCTTTTATCATAAGACTATCATCAAGTCCCATTCTATGATTTACTGCACCACCAACCCTTGTAGCATACTTTTCAAATACTCTTAAAAGTGGTCTTGTCTTTCTTGTGTCTAAAAGTTTTACACCATAAGGCTCTATAATATCTACATATTTTTTTGTAAGTGTTGCTATAGAGCTTGCATGAAGGAGCATGTCTAGTATAGTTCTCTCAGAGCTAAGAAGTGTATGAGAATCTCCCTTTACTATGGCGATTATATCTCCAACTACAAACCTCTCCCCATCACTTTTACCCCAAATAACTTCAAGGTTTTGTAGTTTTGCTAGTGCATCTACATATTTTACTCCAGCTACAACACCATCACATTTAGCTATGATATCTGCCTTTACATCAACACTCTCTTCTACTAAAGAATATAAATCACCACGACCAATATCTTCAGCTAGTGCCTCTTTTACAAACTCATTTATCATAATGCCAACATTCTTTCTAGTGCAATTTTCGCCCATTTTTGAGTTTTTGCATCTACTTGTATCTCATTTAGAGGCTCTCCATCATCTATAGACTTTAGTGTCAAATACAAATCTTTTAGAGTTGTTTCATTCATAGTTGGACATTCAGGTTTTGTGGAACTTAGTACATAAGTATTTTTTTCTCTTAAACGATTAACCATATTAAACTCTGTACCAACAGCTACTTTTTGTTCTGCTGGTAAAGATGTTATGTACTTTATAAGTTGTGAAGTTGAACCAACAAAATCAGATGCATCACAGATAGCAGGGTCACACTCAGGATGAACTGCTATGATAATATCTGGATATTTTTCTCTGTAAAATTCTATATCTTCAACACTAAAGAGTTGATGAACTGAACAAAAACCATTATAACAAATGATATCAGACTCTTTTAAATCACTTCCATCCCCTATGACACAAGATTTTAAGTCCATATCATTTGCTATATTTTGACCTAAACATCTATCTGGAACAAAAAGGATTTTTTTACCCTCTTTTAGGGCATTTGTGATGATAATTTTGGCATTTGCACTTGTACAAACCATGCCACCCATCTCTCCAACTTTAGCTTTAACCTCTGCATCTGAATTTATATAAGTAATAGGTAGTATATTATTATTCATAATTCCTGCATCATTTAAAGCTTTTATAGCATTGTCAAATTGCATACCATCTATCATACTAGCCATAGCACAACAAGCTGCTTTTGGCATAACAACTCTTTTAGTAGGTGACAAAACTTTTACACTTTGCCCCATAAAACCAACACCACAAAACAAAACAAATTCTGCATCATCATCTCTTGTTTTTATAGCAAGTTCTAAAGAGTCTCCAGTTATATCTGCCATCTCAAACACTTCATCTTTTTGGTAAAAGTGAGCAACTACAGTTACATCTAACTTCTCTTTTAGTTCAATAATTTTCTCTTTTAATTCTTCATGTGAAAACTGCAAAAAAATACCCTTAAATTATGATGATGTTATTATAGCAAAAAATTATTATATAGTTTTATACACTTGTTAGTAACACTTATGTATAATCTCAATATTATATTTAAGAGGTATTTTAATGGATTTTTTATTTAACACAAATGTTCAGTTTTTCATACTAGCTTATTTAGTTGGAGGTATCCCTTTTGGTTTACTTCTAGCTAAAAAATTTGCTGGAGTTGATGTAAAGGCTAGTGGTAGTGGTAGCATAGGTGCAACTAATGTTTTAAGAGTTGTAAAAGAATCAAATCCAGCACTTGCAAAAAAGCTAGGTGGTGCAACTCTTGCTTTAGATGCACTAAAAGGTATAGTAGTTTTAGCTATAGCTTCTTTAGTTGGAGTAAGTGAAGCTACACTTTGGGGTATCGCTGTTTTAGCTGTTGTAGGTCACTGTTTTAGTCCATATCTAAATTTTGAAGGTGGAAAAGGGGTAGCAACTGGTATGGGTGTAATGATGTTTATGTTACCTGTAGAGACCATTATTGCTCTAGTTGTTTGGGGTATAAGTGCAAAAACCATAAAAATCTCATCCCTATCTTCACTTTTAGGTGTATTAGCTATCTTTGTATCTAGTTTTATAATCCATCCAAATATGGCTCATGCTCCTGTCTTTTTCATAGTTTTTATACTATTTTATAAACATATTCCAAATATCATCCGTCTTATAAATGGTGAAGAAAAGAGAGTAGTTTGATTATCCATATAGAGAATTTAAAATTTCAATGTATCATTGGAATTTTAGATTTTGAAAGAGAAACACCACAAGATGTCATAATAAATCTTACTATAAGATATAATTA
>JAADDU010000113.1 GCA_013153755.1 Campylobacterota bacterium
CTTATATCTCAACTCTTTTCTTAATAAAAAATCTTTTTCATGTCTTCTTAACATAAGCATAGAACTCTTAAGTTTTTCTACATTTACTTCTATGCTACTAAATTTTTCAACACTCTTAAGAGTGATGAACAATAAAAAAACAAACATAGACACAGCAATAACAGCCGTTATAAGAATAAGAAACATTTTATTTCTAATATTTAGCTTATTTAACATATAAACCTTTTTTATTAAATTATATCAACATATATCATAAGTTAAACTAAAATTTAACAGTTTTGTAACTCTTTGTTGGTATCATTACTAAAATAAAAAGGGATTGTAGTATATGTTTAAAATTTATTTAGCTGTTATGTTGTCTATGTTAATACTTGGCTGTGGGGCAGAAAAACCACATGTAAAATCTAGAATGTTTCAAAGTGTAGACTCTCAAAAAGCAACTATACTTCAAAGTGGTAAAGATAAAGCTTCATGCTCTATTTGTGGTATGAATCTTGTAAAATATTATAAAACAAATCATTATGCAGAATACAAAGGTAAAAAATATCAATACTGCTCTTTACACTGTTTAGAAGACCATCTAGGTCAAGGTATAAGTTTAAAAAATCCAAAAGTTGTTGATGTAGACACCTTAAAATTTATAAGTATCTCTAATGCTTACTATGTAGTTGGTAGCAAGAAAAGGGGTACTATGAGTAAAATCAGTAAATATGCTTTTAAGGATTTAGCAATGGCTAAAAAATTTAGAGCTAAATTTGGTGGTGAAATTATGGACTTTAACCAAGCAAGAAAGATTACTCAAAAAGATTTTAAATATTATGGTCGTTAAATAATCACTTAGATATAATAACGATAATGAAAAAAGATATAAAACGCATAGCTATTGTTAGACTTTCAGCACTAGGTGACATTATAAATAGTGCGATTGTTTTACAATTTATAAAAAAAGAGTATCCAGATGCAGTGGTTGAATGGATTGTAGAGAGTAATTTTGCATCTCTCTTAAAAGCCCATCATCAGTTAGATGCAGTGCATTGTATAGACTTAAAAAAGATAAAAAAAGATAAAAATCTTTCACTTTTAAAACAAAACCTCTCTCTTCTTCACTCTCTTGGAGAGTTTGATATAGTTATAGATATACAAGGGCTTATAAAATCTTCCATAGTAGCTAGACTTGTAAGTAAAAATACTCATGGATTTGATAAAAATTCATCAAGAGAAGCTCTTTGTAGTCTTTTTTATAAAACAACTTCACATATAGCTTATGATAAAAATATAGTAAAAAGAAACTGCTTTGTAGTTGCCGATGGACTTGGCTTTGAGATAAATGATAATATGATTTTAAACAAAGAACCTATATTTAAAGTACAAGAATCAAAGGTACCTTTAGCTTCACAAAGGAAAAACATAGCAGTTGTTATAGGTGCATCTTGGGAATCAAAAAAATATCCTAAAGAAAATGTGTTAGAATTATGTAATAAACTTCAACAAAATTGTATTATTATTTGGGGTAATGAAGAAGAAAAAAAAGTTGCACAATGGATATGTAAAAATTCACAGCATGCTACACTTGCACCAAAGTTATCACTTCTTGAATTATTATCTTTTATATCTAGTGTTGATTTACTTATAGGTAATGACACAGGCCCAACACATATGGCTTGGGCACAAAATGTTGCATCAATCACTCTTTTTGGTCCAACAACAACAAGAATGATATATGAAACTCCAAAAAATATAGGGTTAAAATCACCATCTAAAGTAGATATTTTTAATATAAATAAAAATGATTTTTCCATTAAAGAGATAAAAATATCAGAGATTATATGTAAGGCAAAAGAGTTATTAAATGAAATTTAAATTATTTTTATTACTTGAGAAATTTTTAATGTCTCTCCCAAAAGGAGCCAGAAAAACTTTTTTCTTCACTCTAGCTTCCATCGCATATCATATATCTGCAAAATCAAGAAAAATAGTTAAACAAAATCTTGAATTTGCTTTTGATGGGAAAATGGATGATAAAGAGATTGACGAGATAACAAGATATAGCTTTAAAAATTTATCTCTAAATTTTATGCATCTAATGGAACTTAGATATATGAACAAAGAAGATTTAGCCAAAAAAGTAACTATACAAAATAAAGAAGCAGTAGATAGAGTTCATGCAGATGGTCGTGCAGTTATATACATAACTACTCACTACTCATCTTGGGAGCTAGGTGGTGCATCTATAGGTGCCTTAGTAGAACCATTAGCAGCAGTTTATAAAAAGATGAAAAATCCAACTTTTGAGGGTTGGATGTTAGAATCAAGAGCCAGTTTTGGAAATACTAATTTAGAAAAAACAAAAGTTATAAAACCTCTAATAAAACTAATTCGTCAAAAAAAAGCGTGTGGAATCCTCATAGATACAAATATAAATGAAAAAGAGGGACTTATAGTTGAATTTATGGGTAAAAGTATTCGTCAAACATATACTGCATCTTATCTAGCCAGAAAATTTAATGCAGCTATCATCCCTGTAACTATGAGAACTGATGATGAAGAAAACTATACACTAATGTTTTTTGATGAGATACCTGTAGAAAAAACAGATGATGAACAAGCAGATATACTAAAAGCAACTCAACTTCAAGCAGATTGGCTTACTAAGCTTATAACTGATGAGCCAAAATTTTGGTTTTGGCTTCATAGAAGGTGGAAAAATGACCACCCAGAGATATATACCTAAACTTTAAACTCATTAATTTTTACATTAAGATTTGATGAGTGTTTTTCTAATGATTTTGATATATTATCTACATCACCCATTATTTTAGCAGTTTCATTTGAAAGTTCATCTATCATTTTAGCATTTAAACTTATCTCCTTCATGTTCTCTAAATCTAAAGTGGTGTTTTTTACATTTATATTCATAAGTGCTGTTGTACTATCAACCTCTTGAGAAGTTGTTGTTATGATTTCATTTATATTTTGACTTAATTCAGAAACTTCATTAATAATTTTTGAATTACTACTCATAGCCTCACTTGTCTCACTTATGGACTGAATGACAACATTTATAGTTGCATTTATCTCTGAGAGTGATTTTTGAGTTCGCTCTGCTAACTTTCTAACCTCATCTGCAACGACTGCAAACCCTCTGCCGTGTTCCCCTGCTCTTGCTGCTTCTATAGCTGCATTTAATGCTAAAAGATTTGTTTGGTCTGCTATATCGGAAATGATATTTAAGACATCTTTTACCTGCTCTGTATCTTGTGTGAGTTGAATTAGTTTATCAGATAATTCTATTTCATTTTGTGAACTTAATTCTATTTGTGTATTCATATATGAAATATCATTTGAACTAGAAATAAGTTGTTTATTTGCATTTTCTAAACTTTTTAGAACATCTCTTGATTGCTCAACTGATTGTTCTAGATGCTCATTTGTATTGTCACTTTTTTTAGAGATATCAGATACAAGTTCATTACTTTGAGTAGCCTTTAGTTTGAGCATATTATAAGATTTTTGTAATAAGTCTGATTCTTTTATATTTTCATTACTTATACATTTAACTTCAGAGATTAAATTTTGTATCCTTTGTATAAAATTATTTACTTCATTTGCCACATCACCTATCTCATCATTACCCATATTTGTAAAACGTTTCGTTAAGTCAGCTTCACCCTCTGATAATTCAGCAGATGCAACACTTAATTGTTTCAATTTATTTAAAATATTTGATGATATCACACGACCAAATATTATAATAGCGATAATAAGTATAAAAGAGATGATAAAGGTAAGAATCATTGTATGATAAGCTTGAGAACTTAAAGTATCAATCTTATTTAATATACTCTCCACCAACTTCTCTTCTATTTGTTTAAGTGCATTTATTTTGACAGTTATAGTCTTAAACCAATAGTTAGGTTCTATATTAACCTCATTCAGTTTATTTTCAAACATTATTTTTCTTAATCTTACAACTTCTTGTACCTCTGGAGCTTTACGGATTTCATAAAACATATTAAGGTCTTTCTTAGAAGCTATCTTTTTAAAAATCTGATAATATGTTTTTTGCTGAGCTATTAATGTTGCAAGTTTTATATCAACACCTTCTTGAAACTCCTTATTAACAAACACACTTACAGCTACAGCTCTTTCTATTCCTGCTCTTTCTTTTGCATGTAAAAAACTCGTATAAGCTACTAAAGATTTTGTTAATTCATTGTTTGTAGATTCTTTTGCTATATTAAAAATAATATCTAAAAAATTTGCATTCATTGATGTATAGTATTTTATAGCATCTGCTTTTGAAATTTTAAATGATGTAACTTTTGCTCTAATAGTTTTAATCTTATTTAACTCTGCTAAAGAGTTTTTTAATTTACTTTGCAACTCAGCACTATATGCTCCCTTATCAAAAGTTGAAAGAAAATTCTTTAGATTATTTAACTTTTTATCAGTTTGATCTCTTTGTTTATTCAGTTGTAGTTTAAACTTAACACCATTTGAGCTTATAAACCCAGCAGTATAGCCTCTTTCCTTTTGTGTTTCATGCACAAGAGTTGCAGCTGTAATAGAAAGATGAAGGACTTTTTCAAGCTTTCCTAATTTAGTGTAATTTATATATGCTTCTGTCCCTGAAACTATTGCATAATACAAAATAACAAGAATAGAAATTATAGTCATAAAAAAAAGTTTCTGATTTATCTTTATATTTTTCCCCATATGATTGTCTCCCAATAATTATATTTAATAATTGTAACACAATAGCACACTAGATCTATAAATTAAAACTATACTAACTACACTATAATATTATAGTGCATATATGAAACAAAATTATCATAATTTATGCTATAAAGTTTAATAAGGGAAGATAAAAAAGATTAGAAATTTAAAGTGGCTCCGGATACTGGATTCGAACCAGTGACCAAGTGATTAACAGTCACCTACTCTACCGCTGAGCTAATCCGGAATATTAAAATTTGAGTTTCAAAAATAATGGCTCCGGATACTGGATTCGAACCAGTGACCAAGTGATTAACAGTCACCTACTCTACCGCTGAGCTAATCCGGATTATTTATTGAGCCGAAATTATACTTTATGAAGCTCTAAAAGTCAAGTTATTTTAGTGGTTTTTGGCGTTTTCTTTGAAGATTTGTATTTGGTAGTAAAAATTCTAAATTTTGAGCCATTTTTTTTACTATTTTTGCTTCATTCATTAGTTTATTTAGCCTTATTTTACTATCTTCATCAAAAAGTAGTTCTATGTCTTGCATAGTTAGTGGTCTTTTATCTAGTGTATTTAAAATTTCATCTTCTGTATATGATGAAGTGCTAACTTTTGTATTGCCTCTTGAAGCTATATGAATAGGTAGAGAGCTATCAAACATCATAGATATATCTACTAACTCTTCATAGCTTATACCACTCACAGGGTATGCTGGTGGTCTATCTATAGTGCCTAAATCTATCCTAGATGCAATGGTATCCAATAAGATTTGATTTAGTTTTTTAACTTCTGTTTTTATATTGTTTAAACCGTCTACAAAGAGTATCTCTATAAATAGTTTTCCTTTATATACTTTACTAAACTCTTGCACTTTTTTTACTATAGCGTCTATATCTATATCATTATGCGGTCTATCTATCTTTTTAAAGATATCTGCACTCACTGCATCTAATGAGAGTTTGACTTGGTCTAATTTTAAAAGTGTGTTAAAAACTTCACTATCAACAAGTGTTGCACTGTTTGTAAGTATGAGTGTTTGGGTGTTGTTTTTTATCGCATCTATCTCATCTATAAGTTCATCAAGATATGGATAAAGAGTAGGCTCTCCATTTGCTGTTAGTGTTATAACATCAACCTCTGCATCTAAATGCTTTTTTAGACTTTTGATAATCTCATCAACTTTAACTATGTTGTTTTGGTGTGATACAGTTGGAGTTGGTGCAAGTTCACAGTAAAGACAGTCAAAGTTACACTGTTTGTTAGTTGGGGATAAATCTATACCCAAAGAGGAACCAAACCTCCTTGAGTTTATGGGACCAAAGATTAACTGCATCTAGCTATTTTTACTTACTCTTTGGCACTCTTTTACGAAGTGGATAGCATTTTCTACTGGTACATCAGGAAGTATCCCATGACCAAGGTTAAAGATATGTCTTTTACCCTGCATAGTCTCTTGAATCACTTCTACACATTTTGTAGTTGCTTCTTTTGAGTAAAGGCGACACGGCTCCATATTTCCTTGAAGAACATATTTGTCTCCAAGTTTCTCTTTTGCAAGAGCCATAGGAGTACCCCAATCCACACCAAATACATCAAAGTTACCATAAACTTTATCTAAAAATGCAGGAATCCCTTTAGGAAACATAATTACAGGGATATGTGGGTACTTTTCTTTTAGATACTCAGCAATCTCTACCATATATTTCCAACTAAATTCATCATATTTACCTGGTTCTATAGCACTTGCCCAACTATCAAAGATTTGAACTACATCTATCCCTGCTTCTATCTGTTTTTGCATATAAAGTTTTACAACTTCTGTTACTTTTGCAAGTATCTTATGTAAAAGTTTAGGGTTGCTATACATCATCTTTTTACAGATGTTGTAAGTTTTTGTACCTTGACCCTCTATCATATAAGTTGCAAGTGTCCATGGTGCTCCTGTAAAGCCTATAAGTGCTTTATCTTCGGCTAACTCTTTTTTTATAAGTTCTATAGTTTCATAAACATAAGTTAGTTTAGATGCAGCTTCTTCGCCACCTATAAGTCTATCTACATCAGCTTCACAAGTAATAGGGTCACTAAACTTAGGACCTTCCCCTTTTACAAAGCTCAAATCCATACCCATTTCATCAGGTATAACGAGTATATCACTAAAAAGTATAGCTGCATCTACTCCAACTATATCTATGGGTTGAAGAGTTACTTCACAAGCTTTTTTAGGGTCATGACAAAGGTTTAAGAAGTTTCCAGCTTCAGCACGAACTGCCATATATTCTGGCAAATAACGACCAGCTTGTCTCATCATCCATACAGGAGTATATGGTGTCTCTTTACCTAAACATGCATCTACAAATATTTTACTCATAAAAAATCCTCTGATTTTATTTCTAACTTTTTTAAAAAGTTTAGCTTTAGTCACCATAGCGGTGCAAGCGAAGTAAAGGGGACTTGTTCCCTTTACGGACTAATTTAGTGCTTTCCTACTTTATTTAAAAAGAAAAGTCCTACTGCAACTGCTGTAATTGAGAGTGCAAAATATAGCATCTCCAATGCTCCATGATACTCAGTATGTCCAACTCTTTGAAAAAAGCTTACAACAAGCACCATAACTATAACTTTACTTATCTTGTCTTTTAGTTGGTCTAGTGAGTGGATAGCAAGGATTTTGTTCTCTTCCCCATCTTTCTCTTTTGCTGCATCTATCTCAGATATAAATAATTCATATAAACCAAAAGCAAAGAGTAGCATAACAACACCAATGAGGTATAAATCAACTGCACCAATTATACCACCTACAACCTCTTCATGAAAATGTTCAGGGTGGGCATGAGTCAAGTAAGTGTTTATAACATACTTGGCAGTGCTATATACATCTATACTAGCTACTAAAAATAGTACAACTGCACCGATAAGTCCAAAAACAACGGCAAGTATAACCATAAACCTTGAACCCCATAAAGAGCCTTCAAATAACTTTTCTATAGTACCCATATTATATTTCCCCTTCCATTTCTATCCATTTTAAAGCTATACGAACTGCATTTGTAGCAGCTCCAACTCTTAAATTATCTGCAACTACAAACATATGAAGCATATTTTTAGCAAAATTATCCTCTCTGATACGACCTACAAAAGTTTCATTTTTATCTACACATGTTGTTGGCATAGGGTAAAGTGCATCTTTTACATCATCTACTATCACTATATTTTGAGCTTTACTAAGTATATCTTTTGCACTTTGTGCATCTATATCTTTCTCAAAAGTCATAGTGATAGCTTCAGAGTGACCACGAAGTACAGGAACACGAACACAAGTTGCACTTAGAGGAATGTTTTTGTGCATAATTTTAGTTGTTTCATTAACCATTTTCATCTCCTCTTTTGTGTAGTCGTTATCTAAAAACACATCTATTTGAGGGATAACATTTAGAACAATTTGTTGGTTAAATGCTTTATGTTCTGCTTCATCTAGTTTAAATGCAAAAAATGCCTGCATCTGATTTACAAGCTCTTCCATAGCACTTTTACCAGCTCCACTTGTTGCTTGGTATGTACTAACATCAACACGAGTAAGTCCATAAGCATCATCTAGTGGTTTTAGAGCTTGCACCATCTGAATAGTTGAACAGTTTGGATTTGCTATAACACCAGTTTGTCTCCATTTTGCTATATCTTCTGGGTTTACTTCTGGAACAACTAAAGGAACATCATCATCCATTCTAAAGTGAGAAGTATTATCTATAACAACTGCACCAGCTTTTACTGCATCTGGTGCAAACTCAGCACTTACACTACCACCTGCACTAAAAAGAGCAATCTCAACTTCCTCTTTTTCAAATACATCATTTGTAAGTTCGATGATATCATGCTCACTACCGTTAAACTCAACTTTTTTACCAACACTTCTAGCACTTGCTAGTGGTACAAGTTTAGCTACTGGAAAATCAACCTCTTCTAAAACTCTTAAAATTTCTTCGCCAACTGCACCATTTGCACCAACAACTGCTACATTATATTTTTTCATTTTTTACCTTTATTTTCTATTTTCTAAATAGAGTTCATCTTTTTGAATCTCTTGGGTTTGACTTAAAATCACAGCTCTCTCAACAACAGAGATAAGCTCACGAATATTACCAGGCCAGTTATATTCTAAAAGCTCCTCTTTTGCTTGATGTGAAAATGTTTTTAAGTCAAATCCATATTTTTTACAGTTTATCTCAACCATCGCATCTGCAATACTTAAAATCTCATCCCTTCTTTCTCTAAGTGGTGGGATAGTCAATGGAATAGTATTTAATCTATAGTATAAATCCTCTCTAAACTCCCCATCTTTTATCTTTTGTGATAGATTTGCATTTGTTGCAGAGATAACTCTTACATCTATCTTTATACTTTTAGAAGAGCCTAGTCTTCTTATCTCTTTTTCTTGCAAAGCACGGAGAAGTTTTGCTTGAACACCATAAGGCATCTCCCCTATCTCATCTAAAAACAAAGTTCCACCATTTGCTAGTTCAAACTGTCCAGCTTTTGCTTCACTCGCATCTGTAAAAGCACCTTTTTCA
Organism: Campylobacterota bacterium; assembly: GCA_013153755.1. The sequence continues at coordinate 9,290 of JAADDU010000113.1, forward strand.
AAGCCAAACAACTCACTCTCTATGAGGTTTTCAGGAAGTGCTGCCATATTTATAGCTACAAAAGGTTTTTTAACTCTTAGTGAGTTTTTATGGATATAAGAAGCAAAAACCTCTTTTCCAACTCCACTCTCTCCAAGTAGCAAAATACTTGCATCTGTTTTAGATGCTTTATCTGCTATGTTTTTAACTTTTTGAAGTGCCTCAGAAGTTCCTAAAAAACCATCTTTATTTGATATAGCTTTGTTAGATGCAGTGCTTTTCACCTTTTGTACTTTTGCTTCCCTTTGTATGGCTTCTATAAGTGTGTCTACATCAAAAGGTTTAAGTAAAAAATCTTTAACACCAAGTTGGATAGACTCTATAGCACGATTAAGAGTTGCATTTCCTGTCATAATGATAACTTCAAATCTACCATTAAGCTCTTTTACAAACTCTATACCATCCATACGAGGCATATTTATATCTGTAATAACCAAGTCATAAGAATCGTCAAGTTTTTTTAGCGCATCTATAGCATTTTTAAATGTTATAACTTCAAACTCTTTAAAATCACCCATTGCGATTTCAAGAGATTTTCTCATATTTATATCATCTTCAACGATTGCTATTTTCACTAAAATCTGTCCTTATTGTAAAGGGGTGATTTTAGCAAAATTTTCATTAAAATCGACTTTGAAACATCTTGTTTTGAGAGTTATTATAGTAGTTGAGTTATTTTTAAAGTTTATATTAGTTCCTTGATGTTGAATGCTTAATGGGAGTTTTTGAATAAAAGTAATAAATTTTTCTTTATTTTTTATAATAATTGTTTTTAAATTATTTTTATTATTATTTTCAAGAAC
>JAADDU010000197.1 GCA_013153755.1 Campylobacterota bacterium
TGGCAAATCACAAGTCATCAATTAAGAGAATTCGCCAAACTATCGTTCGTACAGAGCGTAATCGTTTTTATAGAACTCGTCTTAAAAATATTGTAAAAGATGTTAGTACTGCAGTAGAAGCAGGAAATAAAGAAGAAGCAACTGCTGCATTTAAAGTAGCTAACCAACAAATTCACAAATTTGTAAGCAAAGGTATCTTAAAAAAAGAAACTGCAGCTAGAAAAGTTAGTCGTCTTCACAAAGCCGTTAACGCTATATAATCAGAGCATAGATTAATGCTTGCAGATAAACTTACACCGTTTATCAATCGCTATAATGAACTTAGCAATTTGCTAAGTTCACCTGACATAACTTCTGACATCAAACGGATGACAGAACTCTCAAAAGAACAATCAAACCTTTTACCTATAGTTGAAAAAGCAAAAGAGTATCAAACTTTAATCTCAGATATTGCAGATACAAAAGAGATGCTTAGTGACGCAGAGATGGGAGAGATGGCAAAAGAGGAACTAAAAGAATTAGAACCTCAAAAACCATTACTTGAAGATGAGATTAAAATGCTTCTTTTACCAAAGGACCCAAATGATGATAGAAATATCATCGTAGAACTTCGTGCTGGTGCTGGTGGGGATGAAGCTGCAATCTTTGTTGGAGATTTGTTTGATGCCTATACTAGATACGCAGATTTAAGAGGTTGGAAAATTGAGCTTATCAGTAGTTCTCCATCTGATTCTGGTGGATTTAAAGAGGTTACTGCCCTAATTAAGGGTGAACAGGTTTATAGTAGGTTGAAATATGAAGGTGGAACTCACCGTGTTCAGCGTGTTCCAGCAACAGAATCTCAAGGTCGTGTTCACACTTCAGCAATAACAGTAGCAGTTATGCCTGAAGTTGATGATGTTGAGATTACTATAGAAGATAAAGATTTAAAGATAGATGTTATGCGTTCATCTGGTTGTGGTGGTCAGTCTGTAAATACAACAGATTCGGCTGTTAGGATTACTCACTTGCCAACAGGTTTGGTAGTAACTAACCAAGATCAGAAATCTCAACATAAAAATCGTGAAAAAGCTATGAAAGTTTTAAAAGCGAGACTTTATGACTTAGAGATGCAAGAGCAACAGTCTGAAAATGCAGCAGAGCGTGCAGCTCAAGTTGGAACTGGGGATAGAAGTGGACGAATCCGTACATATAATTATCCTCAAAACCGTATGAGTGATCATAGGATTAACTTAACACTATATAGACTAAATGAGATTATGAATGGTGGACTTTTAGATGAAGTTGTAGAGCCACTTATAGCTGATCATCAAGCTAAAATAGTAGAAGCAGCTGGGTTATAAAAACCTAGTTAGCTTTTTCCCACTCTGTATAGTTATGCCAAATACCACTAGGGCTATTTTGGATATTTTTTATCTTTTTATTGACTGCCGTTATGGAATTTGGTATATATAAAAATAGATATGGATTATCATCTACTATCATTTTAAACATCTTTTGCCATATTTTAGATAATTTTTCTCTTTCTATAATACTTTGAGATTTTTCTATTAGTTTATCCATCTCTAAATTTTTATATCCTACTAAATTAAAACCACCTTTTTTATCACTATCTGAATGCCAAAACATATATGGGTCTGGAGTGGGAGATAGCCCCCAACCTAAAAGAACCGCATCAAATTTATGTGGGAAAACAACCATATTTAAAAATGCTTGCCATTCCATAACACGAATCTTTACGATGATACCAACTTTTTTTAGTTGATACTGAAGTATCTCAACAGCATAAGGACGGATAGAGCTTGAGTTTGATGTAGCTATCTCAAACTCAAAGGGATGAGATTTATCATATCCTAAATCTTTTAAAAGTTTTTTTGCTTTTTGTATGTTTTGTTTTGTTGGTATTACATCTTTATTAAAAGCTATAGAGTTTGGTAAAAATGGACCACTACATACTTTAGCATGATTAAAAAATAAGATTTTTACTAATTCATTTCTATCTATAGCTAAAGATAAAGCTTCCCTTACTTTAGGATTTTTAAATTTATCACATCTTAAATTTAACCCTAAATATGTATATGACATACTTATTTTTTCATATATATTAAACTTTTTAAAAAATTCTGCATCTAACTGTTTTTCAAACGCCATAGGTTCTATGCTACCTATATCTAGTTCGCCAGATTTTAGCATTAAAAATCTTGTCATTGGGTCTGCTATAACATGAAACATAATTCTATCTATCTTTGCTTTAGTATCAAAATACTTACTAAAAGATTTTAAAACAATATTTTTTGAAAACTCAAGTTGCTCTAGTTTGTATGGACCTGTACCTATTGGGTTTGTATTAAATTTTGAGCTCATTAGATTTGTTTCATTTTTTAGTATATGTTTAGGTAGAATCCCCATCATCCATGTTTGGAGTGCTTTGAAATATGGTTTTTTATATATAACTTTTATGGTGTAATCATCTACTATCTTAACACTTTGCACAAATCTAAAAGCTGAACTATATGGAGAAATAATCTTAGATGATGTGATAGTCTTATAAGTAAAAAGAACATCTTTTGCACTAAATTTAGCTCCATCATGCCATAGTACACCTTTTTTTAGTTTAAATATAAGTGTTTTGTTGTCTTCAAAATAAAAGCTATCTGCTAAATCTCCTTGTATAGTGGAGTTGTCTTTGCCAAATTTCACAAGACCATTAAATATAAAACCAGCTATCTCTGATGAACTAGAATCAGTTGCAAGTATAGGATTTAATCTAGCAGGATTAGTTGATGTAGCTAGATGCAGTGTTGAAGCATAAATAAAAGAGTTTAGTAAAAACAGTAGTAAAAATTTCATATATTTAGTTCCTAAAATCTTACTTTTCGATTAAATGTTTTTAAAGCTTTTTTAGCTTTGATGTCTAGCCTGTATGAGATATAATTTAAGTAGGTTAATATGTCACTTTTTTTTATCTTAGTTCTTTTGGAAGCTTCATCTAGTATATATCTTGGAATTTTAACTCTTCTTCTTAAAAATTCTTGTTGTATTTTTTTATATAATTTTTTATCTTTGTGGTAGCAAAGAGTTGCAAAAACAAATGGTAAATTGTACTTTTTGTTCCACTCTTGGGCTAAATCTATATGGGGTTTACCTTCTAGATAGTACTTAAGAGCTTTGTCTCCTATGATAACTTCACCGTTTAGATGCAGTACTTTACATAGTAAATTTGATGTTGCTGATTCTACGTCATCTATATTTTTTTCACTTGGAATAACTAAAACACTAAGAACCTCTTTTTTGGCAACTATACCTAAGTCAACATAGTTGTAATTTCTTGCTTTTATGCTTGATATAAACGCAGCATCTACTCTACGAGATAAAAACTTGTTATTTATGTTTGAGGGTACACCTTTATAATAGTGCATACTCATACTCTGTTGAGAGCTTTTTGTGTAGCGTTTCATAAAAACATGAAAGGGTAAAAGATTTAAATACTCTATTTTTCCAAAAACCATGGCGAAATTATACACAGCTTAACTTATCTTAGATATAATTTTTAAAATTTATTTAGGGGTATCGTTTGGTAAGAGTAGAATTTTTAGGTCCAATTCAAAAAGAGCCTTTAGAGTTAGAGATAACAAACTTAAATGAGTTAGCAGATATATTAAAAGATGATGCTCAGATGCAAGAGTGGTTGAAAAATTCAGCAGTTGCAGTAAATGATACTTTAGTAAGTAGTAGAGAATTTGCACTAAAAGATGGAGATAAAATCGTTTTACTTCCACCTGTTTGTGGAGGTTGATAGATGTTAGAACTATATGATGGTGGACTTGATGTACCTAAGATACTAGCCTCTTGGTATGAAGAAGAATCAAAGAGTAACTATGGTGCTTTTATCCCTTTTGTTGGTACTATCAGAGATGAAGATGATATAGAAGGGCTTAGTTTTGATGTGTATGAGCCTATCCTCTCTTCATGGTTTGAAGCGTGGCAAGAAAAAGCAAAACAAAGAGGTGCTATCATAAAAATGGCTCATTCAAAAGGGGATGTTTTTTTACATCAGTCTTCATATATTTCAGCAGTTTTTTCACCAAAAAGAAGAGTTGCATTGGAGTTTATAGATGAGTTTGTAGAAGACTTTAAAGCATCTGCTCCTATTTGGAAATATGACTTAAAAGATGGGCAAAGAATCTATGCAAAAGATAGATCAACAGCTATACAAGGGAGTGGAATATTATCATGAAGTTTTTATCTTATGAAACAAGCCAAAATATGTTAGATTTACTAGATGTTGGAGATGTAAGAAGTGAGAAGTTACCCCTTAGTTCAACACTAGGTAGAGTTTTAGCACAAGATATAGTAGCACAGTTTAATGATCCTCAGTTCCCTACTGCATCTATGGATGGTTATGCTGTTATATATGAAGATTTAGATGCAGAGTCTATATCTATACTTGGAGATAATCCTGCTGGAAACGATGAGCAAAGAGTTATACATAGTGGTGAGTGTATTAAAACTTTTACAGGCTCAAAAATGCCAGATGGTGCAGATACCCTTATACAGATAGAAAATGTAACAGTACAAGACAATAAAATCATAATAGATGAAAAAGTACCTCTTGGCTCATCTGTTCGTCCTATAGGAGAAGGGTATAAAGCTGGAGATGTACTTATAAAAAAAGGTACTAAGATAGGTTTTGCAGAGATTGGTGTGATGGCAGGACTTAACAAAGTTATGGTTGAGGTTGCCTTAGCTCCCCGTGTTGCTATCATAGCTACAGGAAGTGAGATTCTAGATCTTGGAGTAAGTAGTGATAATCCAGCACAAATTAGAAGTTCAAACAATTATACCTTAGCAGCACTATTTGAGCAAAATGGAGCAGTACCAATTCAGCTTGGGACAGTTGGAGATGATAAAGATAGCATTATGAAAACATTTCAAAATGCTCTTAATTCAGCAGACATAGTTATAAGTACTGGTGGGGTTAGTGTTGGAGATTATGATTTTGTAAAAGATATAGTTCCTCGTCTTGGTGCAGAAGTTATTTTTAAGGGTGTGGGTATTAAGCCTGGTCGCCATATAATGGTAGCACAGATAGGTTCTAAGTTTATTTTAGCGTTACCAGGTTTTGCTTACTCATCAACTGTAACTTCTATACTTTATGGATTACCACTTGTAGCAAAAATGCTAGGAAAAGAGAAACCATATACGATAGTAGCTGCAAAACTTAGTGAAGAGTTTAAAAAACGAAGTCGTTTTACAGAGTTTAGTGCTTGTAATATCGTTGTAGAAGATGGTGAGTACTTTGTAAATTTTGATGGTAAGAAAGTTGGAAGTAGTGCGATTTTAACAAATATGTTAGAAGGTAGTGCTTTAATGGTTACTAGTGAAGATGATGGTAACCTTGAAAAAGGCACCTTTGTAAATGTTATCTTGTTAGATTTTTAGACCTCTTAAAACAGTGTAGCTTCAAGAGCTTTTATCTTGTAGCTTCGTCTGTGAATATCGCAGTAGCCATACTTTTTTATAAGCTCTATATGCCTTTTTGTACCGTACCCTTTATGCTTTTCAAACTCATACTCTGGGTATAATTTTGCTTCTTTGAGTATATCTCTATCATGTGTAACTTTTGCAAGTATAGATGCTGCACTAACTTGAGCAACTTTCCCATCAGCCTTTATCATAGTCTCTAAACCTTTAACACCAAAAGTTGTATTTCCATCAAAAAGATAATTGTCTGCATCTAGTGTGTTTAGTATCTCTAAAAGGGCTTTTTTAAGACATAAAGATATCCCGTCTTCATCTACTTGTTTTGGTGAAAACTTAACGATATGGTAAGTGGATTTTTCAATTATCTCTTCAAAAAGTATCTCCCTTTTTTTTGCAGCGATTTTTTTAGAATCGTTTAGTCCCTCTATATCTGTATGTAAAATACACCCAGCCACTACTAAGTCTCCAGCAATAGGTCCACGACCCGCTTCATCTATGCCACATAAATTCATATATACACCACCAGTTTTCAAATAAATATAAAATGTAGTTGAAATGTTACCAAATATAACTTTTTTTAAAATTATTGACTTAACTATTAAAATGATAAGTTAATTTCAATATGGAGGAGATAAACTATCAATATATTTAAATCTAGAGGAATAGTTATGAAGCTTTTTGGTTATGGAGTCCTAGTATTTATAGGTTTATTAGTCCTAAATGGTTGTATCGATAAAGACAATATTAATGATGATGAAAATCTTTCTACATCAAGTAATAATAAAACTATATTAAAAACTTATAATAAAAGTATTAAATATAGTTATTTAACATTGAAGATTGAAGGTGATATTCAAGATATAAAGGCAAAAGTTAATGATATAGAGTATCTTGGTATTAAAAATAAAGATACATTCTTTATTTTTAATTTGGCTTTGAAAGAAGGTAACAACAAGATTGAGTTGAGTGCAAATGATGGCAGTGAAAAACAGACCATAGAGATTAATTCAGAAGGTAAAGGGATCCCACCTATCGGAATAAGTGTAGATAAACAAGAAGGTTTTGAAAAACTTGATACAACACTTAGTATTCATACAACACTAAGTGTTAGTGAATATATGTTAGATAAAGGAAATAATGGTGTTATAGATGAAAGGAAAGGAGATGCTTCTTTTTCTGTAAGTTATGATGTAGAAGGAAGATTCTTCCCAGTGGTTACAGTTAAGACATCCGATGGAACTCTTTATAGCACACAGAAAAATATTTCACTCGATGTTAAAGCGAAGCCAATAGTTCAAGAGTTGTCCAGTTTGTCTAGTTTAGATGTTATAGATATGCAAATTTTTTCAAATGAAAAATATTATATTTTGACAGATAGTGCAGTTTATGAGATAAATACATCAAATGATATAGTTAAAACTATAAATATAAATGCAAATAATCCAGAAGGATTTTTTGTAGATTTAGATGAAAATATTTTTATTGCAAATACAGGTGCAAATCAAGTTATTAGACTTTCTAAAGCAGATAGCTATCAGCAGACTATGGCTTTTGGCTCTACTGGTAGTGCTAAGGGTGAGTTTAACCAATTAAAAGATTTAGTTATTGAGGATAGAGGGGAAAATCAAAAAATTTATGTATTGGATGCTGGGAACAATAGAATTCAAGTATTTAATTATGTTGGTGCTTATCTTTACTCTTTTGATGGCTCTAGTACGCCTACAGGTAAACTAAATAATCCTACAAGTATGGTGGGTTATTTTGCTCAACCTTTGGTTATTGTAGATAGTGGAAATGGTGTAATTAGAACTCTTCAATGTTCGCAAGGTCAACAAGAACATGAAGTTAGCGTAATTAAAGATGGAATTTCATCAGATATTGGAAAAATTTCTATTGGAAATAATCTGATTGTAGCTGATAAGGGAGCTAAAAAGATTCTCTTTTTTCAAAATAATTATTGGTTAAAAAAATCATTAAATGTGGATAAAATACCAAATGTTGCTATTTCAAATGATGGATTAAATATATTGATTTCAAATGATGGAGAAAGTGGAGTTAGTAAGACAAAAATTTCTATTGATCCTAAAGGTGCAGAACCTATGGATGTGGCTAAAGAGTTTGTAAAATCTTTGATAGATGGAGATAGAGCTACTGTAGAAAGATTAGTAGGTAATAGTCAAAAAAGTATAGATATAATCTATGGAAATCAAACTAATCTAAATAATGCTATAAATTTATATAAACAGATAACTTCTTGGCACAGTCAAACTTATCATACTACAAGTTATGCAACAGTTAAAGCCCATATAAAAACTGCTACTGATGAATTTGATGCTACTTTTGAATTAACAGTAGCAGATACACAAATAAAAACAAGCCGAATATGGATTGTTAAAAGATTTTACTAAAGGAGATTGAGATGAAAGTAATAAAAACGATAAGTTTATCATTGTTAGTTTGTAGTAGTTTATCCTTTGGTTGGGAAGTAAATACTCATAGAGCTATAGATAGATGTGCTATTGTAGAAGATGCAGTTTGTGGAAGAGGTGAAGTTGCTAAAAATTTACATTGGTTTGCAGAAAATAATATTCCAAAAGAAAAAGGTAAATTTGAAAGCTATGTAAATGAAAAATTAGAAAATTATACATTAATAAAAAAAGATAAAGATGGAAATCAAGTAAAAGGAGATGATGCCACATATTTTAGTTATGTTATGTTTGGTGAACCTTATGCCATATCAACTTGGCATCAAACATTTTCAAATAATTATGACTATATAGATTTGATAGAAGCTGGAACAATCCTCGAAGATGCTCTCTATCCTGGCGAAAATATAAATGTAACATCTGCACCAAATTCTTGTTTTGATTTAGTAAATCAAGACTCAGATAGTGCTAATGGAAGATTTAATTTCCATTTTTATGACCCTCAAGATAATGGAAATGGATTAAGTGTAGTACCAAAATTCCCAAATGAAAATGCTATTAATTGGGCAAAAGATGGTGCTACATCAGATAAAACCAATGATTACACATACGACAAAGCTAAAGAATATTTTAAAAAAGGTTTTACCGAAAAAAAATATGAAAATAGAAAAAAATATAGAGCTAAAATGTTTGTATCATTAGGATATTTGTTACATTTGCTAAATGATATGAATGTTCCTGCACATACAAGAGATGATTCTCATCCTTGTGGAGACCCACTAGAAGTTTGGATGAGGGGTGGAAAATATGGAAAAAATAATGGTGGATTTAAAATATATAGCTCAATTTTAGATAATCCTACTGAAAGCATTATAAATAAAGTAAAAATTGTACAGCCGTTAAAATACAGTTCATTTAGAGTATTTTATGAAAAACAGGCTGAATTTACAGGCACTAATTTTTATAGTGAAGATAGTATCTCTGTAAATGGTGGGACATTTGGAGGATATAGTGATTATCATCCTAAAAAATCAGAAGTTAATGTATATACAGGTAAAAGTAAAGGATTTATTACATCAAATAATACAGAACTTGGAACTACAAATAAATTAGCTATGATGCAAAAGTCAAAAATTCCATTTAAAGATTATTGGTATGCTATGGAGATTGATGGAGATAAAAGTGCGTTGTTAGATAATGGGATAAATTTAATACCAAGAGCTATAGCTAATGCAGAAGGTTTTGTAAACTACTTTTTTAGAGGAAGATTACAGGCTACTTTAAAAGATGGAAATCTAACTATAAAAAATGTTTCTGTTCCAAATTTGGTTGCTTCAGAAGATATTGTTAAATTTAATGATAGCACATATAAAGTATATTACGAAACAGATAATAATGAAACATATTTATTACAAGATTGTACAGCTACTAATGCTTTATCTGTAGATGACAGTTTTGAATGTGATATTTCGCAAAAGTTGGAAGAGAGAAAAAATGAAATTGGTAAAGCACAAAAACTTACAGTTATATATTATGGAACTATAGGAAATGAAAAAGGTGTTAGTGTATCCATTGCAAAAAAACTTACGGATGCTGATATATTATTTTCTTTCGATAAAAGTGGTAGTATGGGAAGCAGTATAGAAAATGCTAAAAATTCTGCAAAAGATATTCTAGATAGTGTTGTAGGAGTGGATAATAATAGCACATTTATAGAGGTAGAAGCATTTAGTTATGGAGCAGGTGTTGTATTAGCTTATGAAAATAATGTAACTAAAGCAAAAGATGCAATTAATACCATTTATAGTGGAGGAATGACAGCTCTTTATGATGCTATAAAACTTGCAGGGAACAATGCTGTAGCCCATAAAACTTTGAGTGGTATTTCGAAATCTATAGTTATTCTTTATACTGATGGTCGAGAAAATAGTTCATCTGCTTCAAGACAGCAGGCGATAGATGCTATATCAAATGCAAAAGCTTCGAGTATAGATGAAGTTTTCCTTATATTTGTAGGAAATGATTCTTATGGTAAAGCAAAGCTGAAATCTATAGCAGATGAAGCAGGACGAAAGTTTATGAGTGTTAGTAATGCAAGTGGACTAAAAGATGCTATTGAAAAAATATTGAAAGGTCAATAAAATTGGATAGAATAGTAAAAGCTATTCTATCATAATACGAGGATGTAAGCATGAAAAAAATATGGCTTTT
>JAADDU010000100.1 GCA_013153755.1 Campylobacterota bacterium
ATTATATATTTAAAATTGTAGATATAAACAGAATGGAGTTTAAAAAATTAAATACAAACTTAAGACTTAAAAACTTTGCAAAGCTTTGGATAAAAGATGAAGATTTAAAAACTATCATAAAGGTATATGCAAATCTCATAAATGAGGATGAAAAAACATGTATAGAATTAGCACTAAAATATTCTCATAAATTAAAATATAAAATCAATATGAAAAAACGCATAAAAGGGATACCAGTTGTTGATTAGTATGATGTATCATCATGTAAATAGTGATAGGTGTTCAAATGAGCTAGAAGTATTTGAAGAACATCTTAAATATATTAGCCAAAATTTTACTTCTGTTTTTCCTACAAAAGATAAATTACCAAAAAAACCAATATGTCTTGTATTTGATGATGGTTATTATGATTTTTATAAATTTATTTATCCACTTTTACAAAAATATAATCTAAAAGCATTACTAGCTATAACCCCCAAATATATACTAGATGATACACACATAGATGATAAAACAAGACTTAAGTTTGAACATAATGACCTTTTTAAAGAGTATAAAAATGCAACCTTTTGTACATATAAAGAACTCAAAGAGATGCAACTCAGTCAAACTGTTCAAATTGTCTCACACTCATATTCACATAAAAATCTTTTAGATACGGACACCAATTTAGAAGAAGAACTGCTAAAATCAAAAACTATCATAGAACAAAAACTAGACATAAAAGTTGAAAGTTTTGTGTTTCCTTTTGGAAGATATAACCAAGCTATACTAGATAAAACGATGCAATATTATGACTACTCTTTTAGGATAGGAAATGGCATTCAAAAAGATTTCAATGGTGTTAATGGTGTTATTTATCGTATAGATGGAGATTTTTTAAAAAGTAAAGATGAGATTTTTTCCAAAAAAAATATGTTAAAATTTAGATTTAAAACATTTATAAAAACTATACTAGGTAACTCATGATAACAAATATCTCTGCTGTTGTTTTATCAAAAAACAATGAATCGACCATACAAAAAACACTAGATGCTTTAAAACTTTTTGATGATGTTGTCGTTTATGATAATGGCTCTATAGATAACACCTTAGATATTGTCAAAAGCTTTTCAAATGTAACACTCATAGAGGGAAAATTTAACGGTTTTGGTTGGACTAAAAATCAAGCTTCTTCTTTTGCTAAACATAATTGGATTTTAGTAGTTGATAGTGATGAAGTAGTAGATAAAGAATTATATGAAGAATTAAAACATAAAGAGTTGGATGCTGATACTGTCTATAAAGTAAATTTTCGTGCTTTTTATAAAGAAATCGAAGTTAAACATTGTGGTTGGAACAACCAAAAAATCAAACGCTTATATAACAGAACAATTACACACTATAACAGCAATGATGTTCATGAAGATATTATCACTAACAAACTTAAAACTGAACTTTTAAAAGGCAATATGCTACACTATAGCTATCAAAGTATCGAACAGTTTATAAACAAAGCAAATAATTACTCAACTCTTTTTGCTAAAAATAATATAGGTAAAAAAAAGTCTTCCCCTTCAAAAGCATTTTTTAATGCTTTGTATTCTTTTATCAAAACATACTTTTTTAAACAAGGTTTTCGTGATGGATATGTTGGACTTATCATAGCTTTTTCCCACATGGTTACTAACTTTTACAAGTACATGAAACTTTATGAGGCAAATAAAGAACTAAAAAGATAGTTCCCCCTTAACCTCATCAAAAAGCTCCTGCTTTTTCACTGCATCTAAAGGTATCATGTAGTGTTTTTGTTTGGTTATATCCCCAACACTTTTCCACCTTTTGGCACTTGCAAAAAGAGAGTCTGCAAAAAATGTCATAGTAGCAGTTCCTACCAAAGATGCAAGATGGTATGTTCCTGTTGAAGTAGATACAAAAAGTTTAAAATTGCTTATGAGTTTTGCAAACTCCACCAAACCATCTTTTGATACATAAAAAACAACTCCCCTACCCTCTAGGCGTTTTTGCATCTCATCACAAAGGTTTTGCTCATCAGGTCCAAATGTCAAAACAACATCATATTTATTCTCTAAAAGCACTGCATCTATGAGTTTTTCATACTCATCAAGACTCCAGTTTGCATCAGATGAACCACCAAAACCAACATGAAACGCTATAACATCCCTCTTTATGCCGTACTCTTTTTTAAACTCATCATACACACTCTTTGCATCTACAAACTCCAAAAGAGGTTTTTTATACTCTGTGTCCATATCTTTAAAAAGGCTCTTACAAAGCTCTATGTTGTACTCAAACTCAGCCATTTTTACCTGACTTCTTCTTTGTTTTACCCTTTTGTTGTAAAAGATTTGGGCTATTTTGGTAGCGGGAGCTATACGGATGGGGATAGATGCCAAAAACTGAGCAAATGCCACGCGAGTATTTGAAAACATGGTTATAGATGCATCTACTCTCAAAGCTCTAAGTTCACTAGCCAAAGAGAGCAAAGACTGCCCATTATCTACAACTACTGCATCTATAAAATCACATGCTCTTGCAAGTGCAACATTTAGTGGAGCTACACAAACAACTATCTCATTTTTTGGGTTATGTTTTTTTAGCAGATATATAGCCGGAAGTGTTGTTATAAAATCTCCAAGCTTATCTGTACGAACTATAAGTATCTTCATCTGGGTATTTTAACCTAAAAACGATATAATCCCCCTTATGAAAGAACCATTTAACTGGGATGAGTATTCCGACCAACCAGCACTACTAAAAGACAGAGCATTTAAAAAGCAGATGCGTAAAAAAGAGTCTAGCTCTTTGTTTAAAACCATCCTCACCTCACTTGTTGTATTACCATTTTCACTTATGATGATGCCGTTTGTAAAAAGAAAAGAGGTAAAAAGTAGTGAGTTTTTCTCTATAGGTGTAGATTTTGAGCGAGAAAGTAAACTTACACTTGAACTTTTAGATGAGTTAGATGCAGATAATATTTTAGTTCGTATAAAACTCTGGGAGATGGAAAAACTAGATGCACTAAAAGAGTTTTTAACTAAAACAAAACACAGAAAAATCACACTTAAAATACTCCAAGACAGAGAGCATATAGAGGATTTAAACCTACTTGAAGATGATTTGAGAACTATCTTTAAAAAGTTAGATGCAGTGGTTAATATATTTGAGATAGGCTCAACCATAAACAGAGCAAAATGGGGCTTTTTTAGTGTTGATGAATATAGTAGATTTTATAAAACGGCTTATGACTTAAAACAAAAAGAGTTTAAACACATAAAGCTCCTAGGTAGTGGAGTTATAGACTTTGAGTATCACTTTACTGCCCATACACTATTTAACTTTTACAAATACCATTATGACGGTGTGGCATCTTTACTTTATGTAGATAGAAGAGGTGCTCCTGAAAATACTCAGATGGGGTTTACTCTATCAGATAAAATCGCCCTGCTTAGCACTATGGTATGGCTAAGCCCAAAAACATCAAATAAACTCTATATCACAGAAACAAACTGGCCCATAAGTGGTACTGCTCCCTATGCACCGACAAGTGAATATGAGTGTGTAGATGAAAACTCCTATGCGAACTTTATGTTACGCTACTATCTTTTAGCTTTTGCTTCTCAACAAGTAGATGCACTCTCTTGGCATCAACTCATAGCAAGAGGTTATGGGCTTGTTGATAACATAGGTGGTATAAGAAAAAGGGATGCTTTTTATACATTTAAAACTATGTTAAAACACCTTAAAAATGCACAGTTTTTAAGACTAGATATAAAAAGAGGCTACTATATACTACAATGCTTAGTAGATGAGAGATTACTTCAAATTCATTGGTCAACAAAAGAACAAAATCTAAAAAATGAAGATAGTTTTGAGGTGTATTTGAGAGATGGAGAGAAGATAGAAAGTGAAGATATAACCATATCAGAGTCACCAACTTACATATATATAACAAAAGCAGTATCACAAAAAGTAAACTGCATCTAATCCCAACTTTCTTTCTAGTTCTCATACTGAGTATGGGAACTAGAGAAAGTATAGGATGGAAAATAAAGGATAAAAATGAGAATCTTAGTAATACTTCCAAACTGGCTTGGAGATGCCGTCATGACAACCCCTGCCATCGAGTTACTTGCATCTACATACAAAGATGTAAAATTTACATTTGTCGGTAGTTTTGCAAGTATAGAAGCACTAAAGTACCATCCTTTATGTGAAAAAGCAGTTATAGATGAGACTAAAAAAGCAAAAAATAGATTTCTCGCGACTTTTCAGCTTGCAAAAGAGTTAGGAACTTTTAATCTAGCCATAACTTTTAGAAACCAAATCCACTCATCTTTACTACTAAGATTTACAGATACAGTTGTCTGCATAGCTAGAAAATCGTGGCACTCTATGTTTTTACTATCTCATACACCAACCATACCCACTTCCCAACACCTAGTAAAACAATACGCCCAACTAGCCATGGTAGATGCAGATAGCTATGATGAAAATATACCAAAACTAAGACTATACATAAAACCAAAAGAGTTTGACAAACCGATGCTTGGCATAAATGCTGGTGCAACTTATGGAAGTGCAAAAAGATGGTATCCTGAGAGATTTGCAGAGGTTGCATCAAGTTTTAGAGACAAGTTTAATATCATAATCTTTGGTGGACCAAATGAAGTAGAGATGGCTAAAGATATAGAGCAAAATTTAGATGCACTGGGTGTAAAAAACTACACAAACTTAGCAGGAAAAACAACTATAGAAGAACTTTGCGCAAATATAGGTGGATGCTCACTATTTATTACAAATGACAGTGGTCCTATGCATATATCAGCAGCTTACCAAGTACCAACAGTAGCGATTTTTGGACCTACAAAATACAAAGAAACTTCACAATGGGCAAATGAAAAAAGCACCATAGTAAGACACGAGATGGAGTGTAGCCCATGTATGAAAAGGGAATGTCCTCTTAAACATCATGAATGTATGACAAGTATCACTGCATCTGAGGTTATAGATGCAGTCAAAGAGTTACTTAAATATTAAAGCAACTCTTAAAATTTTATTATGCTCTTCTTGATAGATATTTATCTTCCACTCTATTGACATACTAATATAGTTTTGAGAAATTATATCTTATAATGACAAAAAGAGAATTAGGCATATAATTTGGATTTAAAACTACAGATAGAAGATATCATAGAAAAAAATGGCTCAGATTTTGAGCTTAGTAAGCTTTTTAAAGCCTATATAAATGAGTATAAGAGCTCACTTCCTGAGCTTTTTGAGAGTTCTCAAGGTAAAGACTTCTTAGTAAAACATACAAAAAAACTAGACTCTATAATATCTTTAATGTATAACACCACTCTTAGACGCATCTTTGGAAACTACTTACCTATGAAAAGTTCTATCCCTGTTGCTGTAGTCGCACTTGGTAGTTATGGACGGGAGCAACTTTGTGTGCATAGTGATATAGATATACTTATAGTATATGAAAATATTGATGGCTATAACACCCACCTAATCATGGAAAAACTTTTCTATCTAGCACTAGATTCTGGGTTAAAGCTCGGACATAGAGTTCACACTACAGATGACTTATTTAAAGCATCAAATGAAGATGTAACCATAAAAACATCCTTAATGGAATCTCGCTTGATTATAGGTTCCCCTTTTACATGGCACGAAACACAAAGACAACTTACAAAGATAAGACTTTATAACCAAAAAGAGTTTATACTCGCAAAAATCGAAGAAGCTCAAATAAGACGCAAAAAGTACCCAACATCTATGCAGCCAAATATAAAAGAGAGTGTGGGAGGGCTTCGTGATTCTCAATTACTTTACTGGATAGCAAATACAATATATGGCATTAAAAGTTTAAAAGATTTAAGTCAAAAAGTTTTTTCAGATGATGAGTATAGAGAGTATCGTATAGCCTTAGAGCTTTTATTTCGTGTTAGAAGTGCACTGCATCTAATCACAAATAAGCAAGAAGACAGGCTCATACTAGAGCATATACCTCAAGTTTCTAAAATGTTAGGTTTTAAAAATGAACAAAAACTAGTTACAAAAGTTCTTCAAGCATTATGGCGTATAAATAACTTCACTCAGATTTTTGTAAAAAAGATGCTTAGACCATATATTAGAGATACAAAATTTATAAAAAACTTTAAACATAACCGTATAACTCATGGTATTTACTTAGTAGATGATAGACTTTATGCCTCTTATAACCTAAAAGTACAACCCATAAATAACATCTTAAAGCTTTTAATTTCACTTGAAGATAAGAACTATCATTTTGATGCTGGTTTTTTAAACTTACTCACATACTGTGATATATCTCCACAATTTAAAAAGAAAACTTACACACTTTTTAAAGAGTTCTTTAAAAGAGAGCATATATACTGTTTTTTAAAACTCTTTTATGATGCTGGGATACTACATAAACTATTTTTTAATTTCAAAAAAGTACTGCATCTACCTCAGTTTGATGGTTATCATCACTATCCTGTAGATATTCACTCCATTAAATCTATACAAGCACTTGAAAATATCAAAGAAAATTTTATAAAAGAATTATATGATGAATTAAGTGCAGATGAAAAGTTATTGCTAAAAGTAGTAGTTTTATTTCACGATACAGGTAAAGGTCGTAAACAAGATCATAGTGAGGTTGGAGCAAAACTTATAGTACCTTTTGCAAATAGACTTGGACTAAATGAAAAACTTATACAAAGAGCAGTTATACTCATAAAACATCATGTACTTATGAGTAATGTAGCCTTTAAAGAAAACATCCACAATGAAAAAACTCTCTATAAATTTATGTCAAATATAAAAGATACAAAAAATCTAAAGCTTTTATATATCTTAACTTATGCAGATATAAATGGAGTTGGGGGGAACACTTATAACTCTTTTAACTCTAAACTTTTAAATGATTTATATAAAAGTGCCTTAGAAGTCTCACAAAATAGCGATAGAATCACAGATGCTTCTAAAAGAATCACTATAGAAAAGAGAGTTAAAAACCATAATGAGTTTAAAAACCTACCAAAATTACTTCAAACTAAACTACTTAGAGTTGAATCAAACCTATTTTTCTTTAAACACACACCTCTTGACATCATAAAAATTGCAAAAAAAGCAAAAGAGATGAAAGAATATGATTTTCATATAGATGCTATAAACTCTCTAAGTATAGAGATATATAGAAAAGTACCACTAAACATAGGCTACCTTTTAGCAACACTTAGCCATTTAGATGTCGCGTCTATGGAGATTTTTACACTTTTTGATGGTATAAAATACTTCAAAATTGAGTTTATAAAAAATGTTAATGGAAATGAACTCCTAGAGGTTGAAGAGATTGTTAAAAATGCTTTTGATATGGATAGATTAGTTCCTCTAAAAAAAGTTGATTTAAGTAACAAAGAGATAAGTATAGATTGTGAGCATTCACTAACTTATGCTCAGATAACTATAAATACTAAAAACCAACTAGGACTCTTAGCATACATAATGGACTGCTTTGAAAACCTAGGTATAAACATAGTAACAGCTAAGATTTACTCAACTAAGCACAAAGTAAGAGATAGCTTCTTAATGGAAAAACAAAACAATATATGCCATAATAGTGACAAAATTTATAAATTATTAACTCAAGGATAAAAAATGTGTGGCATAGTTGGATATTTGGGCGAAAAAAACACTAAAGAGATTTTACTAGATGGACTCAAAGAGTTGGAGTATAGAGGTTACGATTCAGCAGGGATTGCCGTTTTACAAAAAGGTCACTTTAGTAACTATAAAGCTATCGGTAAACTTGTAAATCTTGAAGAAAAAACGAAAGATTTCACGACTGAAGGTTTTGCAATAGGTATAGGTCATACTCGTTGGGCTACACATGGTAAACCAACAGAACTAAATGCCCATCCACACTTAGGGGAATGTTCTTATGTTGTTCACAATGGTATCATAGAAAACTACATGGAACTCAAAAAAAGTTTACAAAAAGATGGTGTTGTTTTTTTAAGTCAAACAGATACAGAAGTAATCGTACATCAATTTGAAAAAAACTTAAGTACATCAACTGATGCTTTTGAAGCATTTAAACAAACTATCAAAGAACTAGATGGTGCTTATGCTATCTTACTTGTAACAAAGTCTATGCCAGATACCATCTTTTTTGCAAAAAATGGCTCTCCTATGCTTATGGGTATAAACTATGAGGGTGAAAAGTTTTTTGCATCATCAGACACACCACTTATAGGTCATGCAAGTGATGTAAACTACTTTGATGATGGAGATTTTGGATATGTTAGTGCTAAAGAGATAGCTATCTTTGGAAATGATGGTATTAAAAAAGAAGCTAAATTTTCAAAACTATCTCAAAACAAACTCTCAGCTCAAAAAGATGGTTATAGATTTTTCATGGAAAAAGAGATTTATGAACAAAGTAATGTAATAGCAGACACTCTTTTAGGCAGACTTGCAGACGATGAAGTTATTTTTGATGAGTTAGATGCAGTGCTTTTTGATGGTATAAATGAGATAAAGCTTTGTGCTTGTGGTACATCTTATCACTCAGCACTTAGTGCATCTTATCTATTTGAAAGATACGCTAAAGTAAAAACTTCTGTAGAGATTGCAAGTGAGTTTAGATATAGAGAACCCATAATGACAAAAGATACCCTTTTTGTTGTTATATCTCAAAGTGGTGAAACTGCTGATACACTAGAAACATTAAAAATGGCAAAAGAAGCTGGTCTTAAAACACTTGTTATTTGTAATGTTGACAACTCATCTATGGTTAGAATCGCAGACGCAACCATACTTGCTCGTGCTGGGATTGAAAAAGGTGTAGCATCTACAAAAGCTTTTGCTACACAAGTTACTATATTTTGGATGTTAAGTCTTTATGTAGCAAAACTTAAAAAATCACTACCAAATGATGAGATAGCAAAACAGATAGAACTCATAAGAGAGATTCCATTGTCTGTAAAAGTTACAGACTCTATGCATGAAAGATTAAAAAGATTATCTAAACGATATCTTCATGGGCATGGATTTTTCTTCATAGGTAGGGACATATTTTTCCCTCTAGCACTAGAGGGTGCATTAAAATTAAAAGAGATAAGTTATCTTCATGCAGAAGGTTATCCTAGTGGAGAGATGAAACATGGTCCTATCGCTTTAGCAGATCCAGAACTATTTACAATCGCCCTACTTCCAGAACACCTACACTATGAAAAATCAAAAAGTAATGTAGAAGAACTTAGTGCAAGGGATTCAACCATATGTGCTATAAGTTCACTAGAATTTGATAAAGCAGATGACTTTATCCCTATAAATCGATGCAAGCACTATATGTTAGAATTTTTTGAAATGATGGTTGTTGTTCAACTACTCTCACTAGAAATTTCTGTCCGTTTAGGTAATGATGTAGATATGCCTAGAAACCTTGCAAAAAGTGTTACTGTAGAATAATAAAATATGAAAACAAAGACTAAAATACTTCTTAGTATGACTTTTATATTTTTTTTACTTGGTTTTACAAATATTATAAATATATTTTTCAACTTCAAGCATACTATAGTATCTAATGCTTTTGAAAAATCTGAACTAGTAGCAAACATAGTAAAAGATGGTCTTACTGCTCATATGGTAAACAATACAATGCCAAAGAGAAAATACTTTTTAGATCAAATCTCTAAAAACAATGAGATTAAATCTCTTTGGATTATAAGAGGTGATAATGTAAAAAAACAGTATGGCGATGGCTTTATAGATGAAAATATTCAAGACAAAATAGATGAAACTGTTTTAAAAAATGGCAAAACACAGCAAATACTTACAGAAAATATAAATGAGATGATTTTAAGAGTTACTATTCCATATATAGCTACTCACAAAAATGAAAGTATTGACTGTCTATCTTGCCATA
The DNA here is from genome assembly GCA_013153755.1 of Campylobacterota bacterium. Next base: position 9,947 of record JAADDU010000100.1, read on the forward strand.
ATGTTCAAGAAGGTGATACTTTAGGTGCTATCAGTATGGAGTTTGATATTAGCAAACTTAGAACAAATGGTGCTGTAACACTTTTAAAAATAATAAGCATAAATTTAATCTTTGTTACACTTATACTTTTACTCATAAACTATTATATATCACCATTTACTAGATTATTATA